>CAZIXB010000042.1:0-11886 GCA_964543205.1 uncultured Victivallales bacterium | reverse complement strand
TCGCAGTAGCGCTATCCGCGCTCGCAGCAGGAATTTTGTGAGATATGCGGGTTAGCACCGGGCAAAATCGGTTTAAGCGGACGAAGCTGTGTGAATACACCGCAAAATCGGGTAAAACGATTTGGGCTTGCAATAATGGCGCTATCAATTGTTTCTGCCGGAGGAGTGTGAGATATGCGGTTTAGCCGGAAAGGTAAAATATGCAAATACATTGTCTAACCTTAGGCCCGATCCAAGCCAATTGCTATTTAGTACAGAAAGACAAAAACCGCCCGGAAGCATTGTTAATCGACCCTGGGGCCGAAAAAGAAGAAATACTTTCGCTGGCAAAGAAAAAGAATCTCAGGCCGGTGTCCATTCTCCTGACCCACGGCCATGCTGATCACATTTCCGCAGCTTCAGACCTGTCAAAAGAATTCGAAGCGCCGGTGGTTATCCATGCCAACGATCTTAAATGGGCATTTGATCCTGATAACACCATAGACAATCTATATCCACCACCCGGAACACCATTCGCAACCGTATCTTTGAAATCAGCGCTCGAAAAACGGCACAATGCCGGCCTAGAATATGAGGCTATTCTGACAGAGGGTCACACCGGCGGTTGCGTTTGTTTCTATTTCCCGGAACAAGCGGTCCTGTTTTCCGGAGACACAGTTTTCGCCGGTTCAGTCGGGCGCACCGACCTGCCGGGAAGTATCCCTGCCCGGATGACCGAATCCCTTAAAAAGATCGCCGCCCTTCCAGATACCACAACCATCTACCCTGGACACGGCCCGAAAACAACTCTCGATATTGAGAAAAAGAAAAACTTCTTCTTCCAACGCCTGTGAACGCGCGATACCCCCCTGGTCCCCTGCCCTGCAAATCAACCCAAAGTTGCGTCCCTCGCCAGTCACGGCCTGTTTTGCCTTTTCCGGTTTTCTGAACTTGTTACCGGAACGTTTATGATCTAAAGTTCTGCCATGACCGAGAACATAATACAGATAAACGCAGAAAGTCTGGACACAGAGGAAATAGTCAGGAAGATCAGGCAAAGGGTTAAAGAAAAACGTGAAGACGGTGTTTATTCCGATCCTGCCCTTGCCAGAGCCGAGCGGTATAACCTGTCAAATTTGAAAGATGAAGAAGAATTTCTGCCATATTACCTCTCCTGCTTAAACGATACCACGGAGGTAGATATAAACGATTTCCAGATTCTGGAACGAAGGCGTGTCTTTTCCGGGGTTCTGGTTCTTGGCAAGAAGCTTGCCTGGAAAGCGTTGAAGTTCTATACATACAGGCTCTGGTCCCAACAGAACCAGATCAACGGGCTGCTCCTTGGCGCAATACAGGGCATACACGAACACTACGAAAACCGGATTCGCAATTTGGAAAAGAGAATTTCGCGCCTCGAGAATAAAGCTGAACCCTGACCCGGAAAATCCTATGCCTAAAATAGCTTTCATCGCTCCTCGTTTAGCAAAAGGCAAAACAGTTGGAGGAGCAGAGACGCTTCTTAAGAGCCAGGCTGTGTGTCTGAAATCGGAGGGGTGGGATGTCTCGTTTCTTACAACCTGCGCGGTCAACCATTTTACATGGGAAAATGAGCTGGAACCCGGGTTCCGGGACATCGACGGCATGTCAGTGGGATTCTTTCCTGTCGACAACCGGGATCTTGACCTGTTCCATTCACTCCAGTCGAGGATTTGCTCTTCAAACAACCTGTCGCAACAAGAGGAATTAGAATGGATTAAAAACAGTGTAAATAGCGCCCCCCTCTGCGATTATCTTTCGTCAAACGCCAGCGATTTTGACAGGATTGTTGTAGGCCCGTATCTGTTCGGCCTGCCGTATTTCGCGTCAAAAGTGGCGCCGGAAAAAACCGTCCTTGTCCCCTGTCTTCACGACGAGCCGTTTGCCAGGCTCTCCATCTTTAAAGAGATGTTCGAAAACGTAGCGGGCGGAATGTTCAATACGCAGGCGGAGAAAAATCTCGCCGTCTCTCTGATCTCCAGCTCCGTTAGAAACTGGCCATGCGTGGGCACAGGCATAGAACCCTTCAACGTCCAAACAGACTCTTTCCTGCGGGATTATCAAATCTCAAAGCCTTATATCCTTTATTCGGGCCGAAAGGAAATGTTGAAAGGAACACCGTTGCTGGTTGATTACTTCAACACCTTTCGCAAGCGCACATCAATGGATCTTCAACTTGTCCTGACAGGAGCAGGAGAAGTTGATACTACTGGGGCTGTTTCCGAACACGTGCGTGATCTTGGATTTGTTTCCGAAGAGGACAAGCAAGCGGCAATGACCGAAGCCATCGCTTTCTGCCATCCCTCGGTAAATGAAAGCCTGGGCATAGTTCTGCTCGAAGCATGGATGGCAAGAACCCCGGCGTTAGTCCATGCCCGCAGTCCTGTGCTAGTAGACCAGTGCCGCAGCAGCGGCGCCGGGCTCTGGTTCAGCTTTTATCCGGAATTCGAAGAGGAATTAATGTTGCTTGTGCAGGACAGAGATTTCAACAGGAAACTAGGGGAAAAAGGTCGCAAATATGTCCTTGATGAATATTCATGGGAAAAAATCGGCCTGCGCCTGAAGTCAGCGCTGATTCCTCAGTAACCCGCATATCTCACAGAATTTTGTAGTGAGAGCGTGGAGAGCGCTGCTGCGAGGGCGCGAATTGGTAATACGACGTCGCAGCCGTATAGACATACTTCAATCTGGTGTTTTGCAAATTCCGTTCCCTCACAGTGGCGCTATCCGCGCTCGCAGCAGGAATTCTGTGAGATATCAGATTAGCTAGGCTTCCTGCTGGCCTTCTCCAGTGTCTATTTCTTTGATTGCGTCCGCAATTTGTGACAACGCCTTGCTTATCACTTCTGTTTTTTCCCTGATAGTCTTAAAACATCGCATGTTTTGCATACGCGAGGCTTCGAGATACTTCCTGCGTTCATTTATCTCTTCAAGCTCGCCTTCAAGGGTCGCAATTCGCGATTCAGCGGCAGTAAGAGAGTTGCGCAGATGTAATATCCGGATTTCCTGCTCCTCCTCGGTGCTGTCAATGTCCGTAAGCTCCATACCCTCGGGTATGGGCACTTGCACCTCGGTCCCGCAGTCGCTGCATGGTATCGTCAGGCCTGCGCCACGATAATCAATAGCAAGGCTTTTACCGCAGTGAGGGCAATCAAAGATAATATCTGTATCTTTGATGTCCTCTGACTCTGTAATTTCGTCAGTCATATCTGTTGGGCAACTAACTCGGTTGAACTCACAGTTATGCCGTCCACTCCGAAGGCTTTCGCCCGTTCATGCCTTATTTATTTTTCCGGATCTAATGCAGGAAGCGCACACTGTCTTTCTGGAAGCGCCTCCGTTTTCCCTTACCCTGACCCGCTGAAGATTGGGCAGGAATCTTCTCTTAGTGATCCCAGTAGTATGAAGTCCAATTCCGCCCTTGCTCTTGCGCAACCCCTTGCGAACAATGCTGTTGCCCGTAACTCCACCTTTTCCGCAAATTTCGCAAACTCTCGGCATCTCCATCTCCTTTACCTGCATCCGCAACCATTACCGGCAAATTCCGGCCTTATAAATTTACATCCACTTTTCTAATTTAACCTATACTACGGTTTTTCTGCAAGACTTTTCGCCAGTACATTTATTTGCCCGATCAGGGATACTTCATCATCAGGCCATATCAGGATTTGTCTGTGTCTCAAGATAAAGAATTCCTGATGTCCTTAAGCTTCATCTGTAGATTCCGCCGGCCCTTCCACTCGTTAACTTCCAACTCAAAAAGCGCATCTACTGCATCGCCTTCCAGAGGAACACGATCTGCCATTCTGAATCCAATAGCGTCAATGACAATCCGACCTACACGAAGACTCAGTTTCAGGTGATTTTTCCCGACAATTCTCGGGGCGCCGGACACGATTGCGCCCTTCACTCCCCACAATGGAGCTTCATTGCCCGATCCAAAAGGTCTCAACCTGTCAATTTCGCCCACCATATTGAGCGAGAAATCAGGCTCTTCCATCCACGCAGTGACAATAACAGCCGGGGTAAGATCCTTGCCGTTGAGTCTCCTCCGGCACACCTCGTTAAAAGCCGCACGGAAATCGGCAATCTGATCCTTCTTGATCTCCAGCCCCGCTGCCGCCTGATGGCCCCCAAAAGACTCAAGCAGATCGTTGCACTCACTTAAAGCCTCAATCAGGCTCAAATCCATACCGTCGGGCCTGCGAGCCGAACCCCTGCATGTTACCTGCCCGTCATCAGAAAAGATCACCGCAGGTCGATTATGCCTGCCGGAAAGCCTGGAAGCAACAATGCCTATAACCCCGACCGGCCAGTCTGTCCCGTTCGCCACAACAGCAAAGTCCGTAGAGGGATCAAAACACGATTCAACGTTTTCCTGCGCTTCGCATCTGACCCTCTCTTCTATTTTCCGCCTCATAGTGTTCGCAGCATTCAACTGCTCGGCAACCGGCCTGGCGGCAATAGCATCGGAAGCAAGCAAGAGCCGCAAAGCCCTTGTTGCATCACCGGTCCTGCCAGCGGCATTCAAACGCGGACCAAGCCGAAATCCAATATCATAGGCATTACGGCAACCCGGTATCTGCGAAATTTTAACCAGTTCGGCCAGTCCGGCTGACGGAGAATCCTTAATCCGGTCAAGTCCTGCTTTGACAAGAATCCGGTTCTCCCCGGTCAAAGGGACAATATCTGCAACAGTGCCAACAGCAACGAGGTCAAGAAAGTCCCTAAGGTCCAACTCATCTGCTGCCCTGCGCCCGTGCTCCATGGCTTTTTTCTGCATAGCATGACAAAGTTTGAATGCAACGCCTACGCCCGCAAGATATCGGGTTTCAGAGTTGGACGAGCGCTTGGGATTCACAAACGCACTGGCCTGTGAACAAGGCTCATGAAATTCGTGATGATCCGTAACTATAACATCTTTCCCGCGACTGCGCAGTATGCCTGCCTGTTCTCCTGCGCACGAACCGCAATCAACAGTAACGAGAGTTTGAAAACTATGTTCGGCGAGGCAACGTTCAACTGCGGCGCCACTCAGCCCATATCCTTCTTCCTCCCTCCGTGGAAGGAAATATGAGCATTCCGCCCCGAACTTCCTCAAAACCTGGTAAAGCAACGCCGTGGCAGTCAGCCCGTCAACATCGTAATCGCCGAAAATTGTTATCTTCTTTCCAGCATCTATACAACCCCACAGGCAATTCACTGCATTGTCCATGTCCGGAAGATCAAAAGGGTCGCTCAGATTCACTAGCCTGGGCCTGAGGTATGACTGTGCATCTTCCAAATTGGCTATGCCCCGCGCCCATAAAGCGGAGGCTAGGGCCTTGGAAACATCCAGCCTTCCGCACAGCTCGTCAACAGCCCGACCATCAGGACACAGCGTCTTCCAGTTGTACCTGGCTTTTATACTCACTGTCCCGCGGCAAAGTCGGGCTTTTTGCCCTTGTACCATAGCAGAACCACCGGTGTTGCGATAAACACCGAAGAATATGTTCCCACAAGCACACCGATAAACAGCGCCAGCGCAAAGTCATTAACAGCCCCGCCGCCGAATACCAGCAGCATTACCACAGCCAGCAATGTTGTCAGCGATGTCAACAGGGTGCGCCCGAGTGTCTGGTTGATGCTCAGGTTGCATATTTCCATAAAGCTCTTGCCTTTAACAAGACGCAAATCCTCTCTTATGCGGTCAAACACAACAATCGTGTCGTTAACAGAATAACCAACAATCGTCAATAAAGCCGCAATGATTGGAAGACTCAACTGCCGTCCGAACAAAGAATAGATACCGGCGGTAATCAGCACATCATGGATCAACGCAACAATTGCTCCGCATGCAAAACCAAACTCAAACCTGATAGATATGTATATAACAATGCACACCAGCGCTATTATTATCGCTTTAACAGCCCGGACTTTCAGCAGTCTGCTCACCTGGGGTTCGACCTGCTCTTCAGTCGAGACCGTAAACCCTGCATCTGGAAAACGTTCCTGCAAAAGCTGTTTTATCTGTCCGGATTCGCCCCTCGAACTTTTTATCACGAGATACTGGTTATCACTGCCCATCTCTTCCTGGTACTGTATCTGTGCTCCCGGCAGACCGCTGTCATCAAGAATTTTCCGAATTTCATCGACTGTAGGCGCGGTTTCATACATCAGAGAAAGCGATGATCCGCTGACAAAATCCACCCCGAAAATCTGGGCCGGATCGGACATGCCCCTGTGAACCATGTACCCCATTGGCAGCACAATTAATAGTATGGAAAACACTGCAGCAAGTCGCCTCTTGCCTATAAAGTCAATTGATGTCTGCCTGACAATAGAACACATCTTCAGCCTGGTGGAGCGCATCTTCGGCGTAATAGCGCCGAAAAGCAACCGCGTCACAACCAACGCCGTGAAAAGACTCACCATTATCCCCGCACACAGTGTGACGGCAAAACCCCGTATCGGTCCGGAACCGAATATGAAAAGAATAATTCCGGTGATAAGCGTGGTGACATTCGCGTCCATGATAGTAACAAAAGCCCGGTCATACCCGGCAGTTATTGCATTCCAGAGTTTTTTGCCAGCCCTGAACTCTTCCCTCATCCGTTCAAATATCAGTACGTTGGCGTCAACAGCCATGCCGATGGTGAGAAGAATGCCCGCAATGCCGGGCAAGGTAAGCACAGGCAACATAAAGGGATTGCCTCCTGTTCTGGTTCCCAGGAATGTGCCCATAAATCCGGCGGTAAGCACCATTCCAAGCGGTAGAAGGACAAGATTCAAAACCAGCGCAATGTCCGCAATCAGCCCGCTCAACAGATAGTATGCCGCCATAAAGATCAGAACGGCAATACCAGCCAGTATAACGGCCTTGATTCCGCTGTTTCTTGAGTCCTTGCCCATCGTCGGGTCAACAATCCGTTTTTCCACTATCTCAACCCCGGCCGGAAGCGCGCCGGTTCTCAGAACCATTGCTAGCCGATCCGCCTCCCTGCCTGGGAAATTCCCGGTAATCATGGCGCTGCCCCCGGAAATTACCTCGTTAATCATTGGAGAGGAATAAACAACATTGTCCAGAACAATTGCAAGTTGCCGGTCCGTGTGCTTGCGCGTAATATTCTCAAAGTCTCTGGCGCCCTCCCCATCAAGATCAATGGTCACATACTTGCTTCCCATGGAAGCAACTTCAACCTGGGCGTCTTCCAGGGAATCCCCGCTTAACTCATAACGCCGTTTAACAACTGCAGGCTTGTACAAGCGGTCTTCAACGCCAGGCACTCTCATCCTCTCAAGAAGGTACTTGTAACCCAGCGGCGGATCAAGATGACTGAAGGGCTCTTTAACAACTTTGTCACGCAATACATCTGTTGTTTTCCGATAGTAAAGCTCCTGGCCCACACGCACTATCTGGTAACCTTCAGGAGTAATACCCTTGCTCAACAATTCCTTTGAAAGCTCTGAATTGTCCTTATGAACCAGGTGAAATGCAAGAAATGCAACCCGTTGAATCTGGCTGATAGCCTCTTCGCGCTTTTCCTTGTCGGCGCCGGGCAGCTGAATAACTATGCGATTGCTGCCCTTTTCCTTGAAGATAACAGGCTCGGCTATTCCAAGCTGGTCAACCCTGTTTCGAATCACCTCAAGCGCGCGTTGATGAGAATCTGTAATTTCTTTGCGGATCCTTCGCTGCAGATCCTCCTCGACCAGATTTTCAGGCGCCTTCTCCCGCACCTGCGCTGCAACATCTTCGTCATCAACCGCAACAATCAGACTCGTCCCGCCTTCAAGATCCAGGCCCAGACGGATCTTTTCACCCGGAGGCCAAACCAGGATGCCCGACACGGCAATACAAAGAATAACTATAAGCCATTTCCATTTCGTCTTAGTCTCCACAATGATTGCTCCCCTAACTATTTTTTATCAGTCTCCGCCGGCTTCTCTCCCTTGTCGAGAACTCTGGAAACAGAAGCCTTGGCTGCTTCAATCTTCACATTGTCTGCAATTTTTATAACAAAAGTGTTGTCCTTCACGTTTGTTATAGTTCCAAGAATGCCGCCGCTAAACATAACCCGATCTCCCTTCCTGGCATTCTCTATCATTGCTTTCCGTTCCTTTTCTTTTCTCTGCTGCGGCCGGATAAGCATGAAATAAAAAATAAGCACCAGTATAATTATCGGGAACCATCCCATCAACTGCGAACCTCCTTGTTTTCCACCCGCCTGTGCGATATAAATCATGTCCTGTAAATCCATAGTGCCAATCCTCCAGTTAAAATAGAATCAGACCGCCGCAGCCGCGGCAGTAAACTCTTCTGCGAATTCCGCAAACCTGCCGCATCTAATGGCATCCCTGATCTCTTTCATAAACTCCATATACCTGTGAATGTTGTGCAGGGTCAACAAGTGAACCCCAAGAATTTCGTTCACGTTAAGAAGGTGCCTTATGTACGCCCTCGAAAAATTGCCGCAAACGTAACAACTGCAACCTTCTTCAACCGGTCCTGAGTCAGAAATATATTCTCCCGCCTTAACCGCCACCTTGCCCCGCCGGGTAAAAGCCGTTCCGTTCCTGGCAAAACGGGTGGGCATTACACAATCAAACATGTCCGCTCCCTTGCCCACAGACCAAAGTATCTGGTCCATCTTGCCAAGGCCCATTACGTACCGCGGACGCTCCCACGGCAGATGCTTTACAGAGGCCTTGATTCCTCTGCGAAGCTCAGTCTCGGGCTCGCCCACGCTGACTCCTCCAACCGCATAACCGTCAAATCCTATATCAATCAGCCCCTCGGCGCAATACCGGCGAACTTCATCAAATTCACCGCCCTGCACAATCCCGAAGAGCAACTGACCTTCAGATCTTTCCTGTTCCCAACAAGCAGCCGCCCATGCTAAGGTCTTGTCCACAACTTGACAAGCGTAATCATAACTGCACGGATAGGGAGGGCACACGTCGAATGCCATTGCAATGTCCGACCCAAGCCGCCTCTGAACATCCATGGCCTCAACAGGGCCAAGAAACAGTCTACGGCCGTCAAAATGAGAGTTAAACTCAACGCCATGATCAAAAATTCTGCGTAATTTTGCCAGGCTGAACACCTGGTACCCGCCGCTGTCTGTGAGGATAGGCCGCGACCATCCCATAAACTGATGAAGACCGCCCATTTGATCAATGACTTCGATCCCCGGACGCACGCAGGCATGATAAGTATTAGAAACAATAATTCCGGCGCCGGCTTCTATAAGATCGCGCGGCGTAAGGGCCTTAACGCTCATTTGAGTAGCCACCGGCATAAAGGCAGGCGTTTCCACAATTCCATGGGCGGTCTGCAGCCTGCCGGCGCGGGCCTGCGAACCGTTGTCAGAAGCTTCTATATTGAAGGTTCCCGGCGAATCCATATCAACTCATCCGCGCCATGTCGGCAAGCACAAGCGCCGCCATCGATTCAACAACAGGAACAGCTCTTGGAACAATGCAGGGATCATGGCGGCCGTTTAACTCAAGTTCGCGCATATTGCCTTTGTAGTCACTGCTTTGCTGTTTCTTTTCAATGCTCGCAGTAGGCTTGAATGCTACCCTGAAGACTACAGGTTCACCGTTTGTAATCCCCCCCTGGACCCCTCCGCTATGATTTGTCGCCGTGCCCAGCCTGCCGGATTTCATCGTAAAAACATCGTTGTGCTCAGAGCCCTTCATTCGGGAAGAAGCGAATCCGGCTCCTATTTCAAAACCCCTTGCGGCAGGAATGGAAACCATCGCCGCAGCAAGGCGGGAATGTATCTTGTCAAAGACCGGCTCGCCCCACCCCGCGGGCGCTTTCCGGCATACACATGATACAACGCCTCCAACAGAGTCGCCCTCCGCAATGGCCTTCTCCACGATCTCAACCATCCGGCTGGAAGCTTTGTCGTCAGGACACCGGACCGGCGATCCGTCAACCCTGTTCCTGTCAAGCGAAGTAGAATCCACCTCGCAGGACACATCCCCTACGGAACTGACCCAGGCAATGATTTCGATTCCGCAAAGCGATTCAATATACTGTTCGGCAATGCTTCCAGCTGCAACCCGACATGCAGTTTCGCGCGCGCTGGCCCTGCCCCCTCCGCTTGCGGCAACAATGCCGTATTTAGATCTGTATGTAAAATCCGCATGAGAAGGCCGCGGCGCCTCCTGTGTTAGGCTGTAGTCAGAAGGCCGGGTGTCGCGGTTTTCAATGATCAAAGCTATAGGTGTTCCCAGGGTCGTTCCGTCGCGCAACCCCGAAACTATGCTGACTTGGTCAGATTCGCTGCGCGAAGTTGCGAGCCTGCTCTGGCCGGGCCGACGCCTGGCCATCTGGGCCTGTATTCGTTCTTCCGATATCTCAACACGCGAAGGACAACCGTCAATCACCGCGCCTATGCATGGCCCATGCGATTCTCCAAACGTCGTTACCCTGAAAATCCGACCAAAACTGTTAGACATTCAACATACCTCCGGAATTCCCTGTGAATCAGGCCTGTTTAACAACAGAACTTAGGACAATAACCTCATGCCGGATTAAATACAAACTCATTTAATATCATTTGAAGAATTTCGGACTACATCTGAAGCGTGTCGGTAAGGGACATGATAGGCATTAAAACAGAGATGGTTACCAGCAACACAAAAGCTCCTATGAGAATGATTAGAAGAGGTTCAAGCAGGCTGAGACTCCTGTCCACAAATCTGTCCCACGACGCGCTGTACCTTGAGGCGGCGCTGTCAAGCATTCCGACTACATCGCCGCCGGCTTCGCCCACTCTCAACATGCCGGGCAGACTGCCGCGAAGAGGCTGAATGCTGCCGACTGCATCCGAGAGCGTTCCGCCATGCTCTATAGCGTCAGCCTGTTTTTCTGAATCAGCAACAATCCTGGCGCTACCTGTCGATCTTGCTGCGAGTTTGAAAGCGTCGATAAGGGGTACGGCGCTGTTCAGTAAGGCGCCAAGAGTCTGGGCAAAACGCAAATTAGCCACTATCCGGTAACCCCGGCCGAAAACGGGCAGACTGAAAAGCTTTTTATCCGCCATGCAACGAAAATCAGCATCGTTTGCAATCTTTCTGCGCAGTAAAAAAAGAATAACAAACGCTGCCCCCAGAACCGGCGCGCTCCAAACAAGCACAATATTGCCAAGCGCTATCATAAAGGATGTTATAGCAGGCAGATTTGCGCCGGTATTTTTAAAAAGCTCTTCCACTCTGGGTATCAAGAGTCCAAGCATCAGAATGGCTACGCAAATTCCCGCCCCCATTACTATCGAAGGATATATGAGAGCTGTCTGAACCCGTTCGCTCACGCGTTGCTGATTTTCAAGAAAAGTTGCAGTGCGATCCAAAGTTGCAACCACCGCAGCAGATCGCTCTGATGCTTCAAGGATGGCTTTTTCATAAGTGGTAACAGAGGGACTTGCAGTCGAAAATGCCGCTGCAAAACTCGCGCCGTTGCGTACATCGTCGCGCACTGCCGCCAGAACAGACCTGATATCCGGCTTTTCCTGCGAGTTGATCAACAGGTCAAGCGCGCTGGCAAGAGGAACACCCGCTGTTAAAAGCGAACTGAGTTCGCGATAAATCTCCGCCCTGGGGCTCCGCCGGATTCTGATTCCCCTCCGGGTTTCTTTCATTTTCTCGGACAGTATGCCCTGCGAGGCAAGCCTTTCTCGGGCTTCCTTCAGGTCGGATCCGTCTATCAAGCCGCTCTGCGTTCTGCCATTGCGGTCATATCCCTTATACTCAAAAGTCTTCATAAAAAATTATGTGCGGCCAAGATGCATCCCAACCTGCTGCCCTTCCATGCCCTTTAGCGGCGGCGTGGCTGCGCCCGCCATAGCCTTGGCGACGGCGGGCATTTCGTAGTTAACT
>CAZIXB010000041.1:0-12404 GCA_964543205.1 uncultured Victivallales bacterium | reverse complement strand
CAGCGAAATGCCGCTTGATTCATCCCATTATGTAACTTTCCTGTCCTGCACCCCTACAGAGAACTCAACGATTTCAATGAAACCGTGCGCTCTCACTGTGCATCTTTCGGATCATAGAGCCGACTCTACAACGTTGCCTTCGGACTTATCGCACATAATAAGAATTGCTGGATACCCTTCTTCGGTGACCGTACAAGCAGAAGAGACTACACTTTCTACAGTGATATTGTCGTCAGCAGATTTCCTGCGGGAAATGTGGGTTAGCTGGAACTATCCCATGAAATATGCAGCATGTTCTGGCCTACGTATGTGAGCTTTCGTCCGTTCCAGTCAAATGAATCCCCAGTATCCATGCTATTCACTTTTTTTTCCCACTTGCCGAGGAGATTGTCGGGAAGCAATGTTGGAAATAACAATCTAGTCCAACCGGAACTTCTCCGCCATTGTCCAAGGGCTATGTAATCCGGTTTTTCATCTTCCAGGTACAATGCGAAATCGGGAAGTCCGGTTTCAGGCTCCATGTAGTTTAGAATATTGGCGGAAGTGCGCCCGTCCAGGCTTATTACAAAAACCCGATCATCCACAAAGTAACGAAGCTGCACCTCAGTAACCGCGATTCTAGTATGTTCATCTTCATCTGCATTCAGTCGTTCCAAAAGACGGTCTGTATAGGGCTTCCTGTTTGCCGGTGCATTCACCACTTTGGAAAGATTGAACCTGAATTGCCTTTTAAGCCTTACGCGCCTGTAATAGTCTGCTGCGCTGACGGTTAGGAGATAGACCAGAACTGCACATATGAATCCTGTTGCTGCCTTTCCTGATCTGGTCCTTATGTATTTATAGGTAATTTGCAGGCCGGAGAAGCCCAGGAAGAACAGAAAAGGGTACAATGGAAGAAAATACCGACCGAAGTGGTCTGCGCCGACCACGAAAGTATAAAAGAGGATGCCTGCGCCAAGTACAAACGCGGAGACCACGGTGGCATAGAGCTTCGAGCCAAATTGGATTTTGCATTCTTGAAAAACTATTTTGTTCTTGAGCAGAGACGCAAGCCGGAGCAATGTCCCTATGGACAAGGGGAGAAAAAAGGTAAAGAGGCTGACAAGTACTTTTGGATGGAAATAGAGATAACCGGGAATAAGCATCAGCGACGTTCGACGGCCCGCATACATCCTGGCCAGCGAAGAATCGGTAACTAGTGAACCGGTCATGATATATTGATACGTGTACCAGGGGATTAAAACACAGACAGCGATGGCTCCAATCAGGACCAGAGATTGAAAAATATAAAACCAGATCTTACTCTGATTGCGATGTTGGATCCCATGGATTCCGAATACACAGATGACAGTCAGCATGGCGAAGAACCCTACATCGGGCCGTGTAAGTATGGCCCAGCCCTGCAAAAAACCAAGTCCAACGATGACTTTATTGGACGGTTTCCGAACCCATCGCATCAGCAGGCCGAAAATCAACAACATCTGCAACATACCGACAATGTTTTCGAGGCCTGAGAGCCCGTTGGCCAGAATAGGGGTACAGAAGAGCCAGGTAATCACAAAAACTTTAAGGATTGAGTTCTGTATGGCCAAATAGCTGCTTGCCTGCCGCACAACCAGCCAACTGCAAGCGGCCAGGCAAAGGAAGGCACAAACCTTGAGGGCCACGGCTGCCCAGGCGCCAAACAGTGAAAACATTACTACAAGCAATATGGTCCAGAAGGGACTGGTGGAAGCAACTACGCGAGGTCCATCCGGATTGTATTGGAACGGCATGCCTCGGGTGAACATTTCAGCAATGGCCAGATGAACCTGGGCATCGCCTGCCACATTGAAAAAAAATGGGAGCCAAGCGGCTAGAGCCAGACATCCCATTAAACTCAGTAACACCTTATGTCGCATTTAAATTAACCGTTGTTTGTGTTTTTGATTTGTCTGTTTTTTCAGTTTTGGCGCTGCAATCATGTGTCATGCCGAGGTTGTTTGAAGATTTACTTTGATGACAGAAAATATGCCCAATCGGACTGGCCGTGTCCAGCATGATTTCAGCCGTGTCAACGAGCCCTTTTCATCAAGATGTTTTGACAAGAATATTGCCCGTGCATAGTATCTGCTGATTGTTACCGATTCAGGAAAGGGGAAATTATGAACATCCTTGTTACCGGCGGAGCCGGATTTATCGGCAGCCACACAGCAGAGCGGCTGGCTGCCCGTGGCGATACGGTAGTTGTGATCGACGAACTCAACGATTCGTACGATCCGGCCATAAAACAGAGGAATGTGGACGAGATTACCCGGTCCCCCGGAGTGTCCTTTGTTAAAGGAGATATAAGGGATAAGGATTGCCTCAGTAAGCTGTTCCAGGAAAATAATTTTGATGTAGTTGTCCACCTTGCTGCGCGCGCCGGGGTCAGGCAGAGCCTGGAAATGCCTGCCTTGTATGAGCAGGTAAACTGCATGGGCGCTATCAATATATTAGAATGCGCGCGCGAACGGGGAATTAAACGAATAGTTCTTGCTTCTTCTTCGAGTGTTTACGGGAACGTTAAAGAAATTCCTTTCAAAGAATCCGTCCGCATCGACACGCCTATCAGCCCCTATGCAGCGACAAAGGCTGCTTGCGAACTGTACAGCCACACTTATCACCACATCTATGGCATGTCCATCACAGCGCTTCGCTTTTTTACAGTTTACGGACCGAGAGGAAGACCGGAAATGGCCATTTACAAGTTCACCAGCCTGATTGACCAGGGCAAGCCGATTCCGTTCTACGGAGACGGAACAAGCAGGCGGGATTACACTTTTTACAGCGACATTGTAGATGGGATCGAGGCGTCAGTGGACAGGGACCTGGGGTATGAAATAATCAATCTCGGAGAGTGCCAGACCACCAGTCTTTCAGAAATGGTGTCCATGATTGAAGAGAATCTTGGAAAGAAAGCCATAATAAATCGTCTGCCCATGCAGCCTGGCGATGTGATGGCTACCTGCGCGGATATCTCAAAGGCCGGACGCTTGCTGGACTACAACCCGTCCGTCAAAGTCAAAGAAGGAATCAAGCGGTTCGTACAGTGGTACCTTGAACAGAAGCGCATGGGGTATATGGGCAGCAGGGATTAGCCAGTATGTTTGTGTTAAATAACCGATGTTCAGGTTATGGTATATCAGGCCTGAAAATCCACCATTGCGGATCGCTCCACGGCCCGGCGGCCCGGATAAATACATCGTTGGCTGTATCGTAGGTCAGTGTATGCCAGGCAGGCTTGGGCAACTTGGCGCCTTCCGGCAGATCCAGCGACTGCCATTTATCCGTTTCGGGGCAATAGAACCCGAAAAAGAAGGGATTCTTGCCGCGACCAGCATGAATCAGGATCTTGTCGCGCCTGGTGTCATAGGCCGCGCCCATGGCCCGAACCGGCACAGGCACATCAGCCAGGCGGGTCCAGGCGTTTTCTTTAACCGAATAAGCATAGACTTCAGGATGCGGTTCGTTCCATGCAGCGCCTTTTTTGCCCGCGCCGCCAAAAACCATGACTCGTCTGCGTTTTGAATCGTAGCACATGGCCGCGCCCATGCCGCACTTCGGGTTGTTCTTCGCCTCGGCGTTGCGCCATTGACCGGCCTCCACGTCCAGCAGCCAGGTCTGGGCGCCTCCGCGAACCAGGGCAACAATAACCTTGTTGGCAGCGTCGTACGCCATAACATCTTCAAGCTTCTGGGGCGGATTTTTTTCGCTTTCAATCAACTCCCAGCGCCGAGTGTCCATATCCAGCCGCCATGTATCACGGCAGATGCTGTGCCCGCGCCGGCCGTCGGCATAGGCGGTGCGGTTGGCGCCTGCGCTCAAATAGAGGGCTCGTTGATGGGGAACAAAAGCCATATTGCCGTAGGGATGCCGGTCGCACGGGGTGGGTTCGTCCTCATTCTCCGGCAACGGCACGGTCCTGTACCCGCCTCCTTTCAGGCTCTGCCTTTTCCAGTTTGTCAGCTTAACGCACTCGACAACATTGGAGACAACATCAAATGCCATAACTGCATTGGCGTAAATGCTCTTATTGCGCAGGTCATCCTTCCAGCGGTCCATGTAAACGGCGCGCTTTCCAATCGGATCGTAAACCAGCTTGTTCCAGCCGGAAGGCAGATGCTTGCCGCCTTCCGGAGCGGGAAGATAAGTCGGGTTGACCCTAATCCATCTGTTTACCTGCAGATTGTCCAGATCAACCTCAGCCTGCGCGCCGTCTGCATTCTTCGCTTCTGCCAACACGGTCTGTAAAGCAATAATTGCTGCCAGAAAATACAGGGTTCTTTTAATAATTAGTTTCACCACTCTTTTCTTATTTATCAGCGCCGGCGAACACAGACTTGTGCTTGTAAAGCCGCGGCGACGAACGATGGTTCCACATAATTACCTTGGCTTCGGGTATGGCGGTCATGAGAAAGCCATGATATGGAGCGAACCTGTTGGGCCCTTTGTTCAGATCCAGGGCCATTTTCCACTCGTCCTGCTCGGGGTTGTACTCCCATAGCTTTTTGTTCCCGAACGAGAGATAATTACCGGAAATCGGATCATATGTCAGAAAAATGCTGGAACTGCCTTCTCCTGCATGAACGGTATCGGGCGCCTTTTTCTTCGGCACGACCTTTCCATCCGATCCTACCAGCGTGACCTGACCCTTGGTGTTGCCAAACCAGAACATGGCTTCACGGCGCACCGTATTGTAGACGGCATGCCCGTGGTATCCGGATTGATCAGGATTTGAGCCCGGCAGGATTTTAACCGTATTCTTTTCAGGATCCCATGCCGCGACTTTGCCTTTTCTTCCCATGACGAGCATGCAACCGATATCAGGGTGATAGACAAGTGGCGCATTCCCGGTTGACAGGCCCCAGCCGGGAAAATCATCGAGAGGCGACCATGTTTCTTCCTTTATGTCATAGGCCCACATAACACTTTTATGACCTGCGTGATAGATCTTGCCGTGCTGATTGTCCAGCGCCCAGCTTCCATATACGTGCGGCCTGCCCAGGATTTTTCTTTCTTTACTCTCCGGATGAAGCTTGTGCCGCATCCATGCGTGTGTTTTGGCATCGTAGCCGCTGAAAGCGGTCCGGTCATATTCTACACCGTTACCGGAGCGGTCAAGCAGTTGATAGACGCGAAGTGTCACCGGGCTCCACGTGGCAAGCGGGGACCACGCATCTGAGCTGGAATGAAACGTTCCCTTCATCTGAACCCGCGAATAGTCCTTAAATCCCTCGGGCAAAGCCGGGTCGTTCGGTCCGCCCTTCAGTCGCAGAAAAGTCCCCGGCTCCATACCGTCAGCCAGTTTCTTCAAAACAGTTCCCTCCAGAATGTTGTCTTCAGCTCTTGCCGTGGGCAGAACCAGGAAAATAGCTGCCAGACCTAATGCGCAAATTACTCCATGCCACCTGCATCGCTCTTTCATGATGATCCTCCTTTTATTAACTGAATCTTGCAATAAACCGATATGCCACGATATTCATAACCGATTCATCGCGCATTTTCAATTAGAAAGATCGGGATATACACGGATCGGGACAGGGAACGCCATACAAAACACAAACGAAATTCTTTGACTCTTTTACTCAAACAATCCACGATTAAAGAGCTAGCCCCTATACGAAAAGTGTCCTGGAGGACAAGATACGGGCAAAGCCTGAGAAACACGTACTTGTACACCTGCTTGTACACGCGAATCTCCGCAATCCGGGTGAGAAAACGGGGATAAGAGAATAGGTGTGTACGAGTACGGATAAGAAAACATGCGGCATTGCAGCCATCTGTTTAGAAACACCTTTTCGGATAGGCTCGAATTGAAGGAGAATGCGCCAATGAAGACAACATGCGTGAGTCTGGTTCTTGGATTGACAATATTTTGCGGATCGGCGGGAGCAATGGGGCGGGCTCCGAAAACGCAGGTAAAACTGCCCGGCCGCCTGATGTTCGGAACCGAAATACTCGAAGAAATCCATCGCCAGACCGGTAAGCGCTATGCTTATCCCTCAGATCTTATAGTGCGTCAAATCGACGCCGGACAGTTCGCGCCCGATACCCATTTTATCGACATTGCTGCTCAATTGGCCCACTCGGCAAAGGTTGAACTTGAAAATGGTGTATTGGTGTTCACCGCGAATGTCGAAGAATCAAGCCTGAGTAAGTGGCAGGCCACGCTTGAGAACCAAGACCCCGATCAGCGCAGGCTGGCGGCCTACAATCTCGGCAGGCTTCAAAGCAAACAGGCCATTCCTGCGCTGTGCCGGGCCTTGAAAGACAAAAACCAGTCTGTGCGCCAGCACGCGCTGCGCTCTCTCAGACGGATTGAACATGATTTCAGGTCTTACTCGCCTCCAGGCCGCGTATCGCTGCTTGCAATTGTCTCCGATTTTCCTGCCGAGACCCTGGGATATATCATGACCAATGCGCAGGATCAGAGCGAACACGAATGGATGCTGAGCGCAGAATTGTTGGGACGGCGCGGACACAAGGCATCGGCGCCCCTTATCCGCAAAGGGCTGAACCACGGGTACACCGGTGTGCGCGAGACGGCCGGATGGGCCTTGGAACGAATGGAAACAGGCTGGCATTCCCGCGCGAGGAAGAAAGCGCAGCCTCTTGCAAACCCGGCTGCTCTCTTGCGGAGTGAACGCCGCGAAAAAGACACAAACAAACGCGCGGAAATTATTTTGAAACTCGGGCGCATCGGCGGCAAGGAAGTATGGCCGCGATTGATTGTTCTGCTTGATTCTGATAATCCGACAATTAGACGCGCAGCGATGCGGGGACTGCGGCGCTGCCCCGACCCCGCAGCAATAGAGCCTCTCATGCAATGGGTAAAGGGAGAAGGAGTGGCATCGGAAGACCGCAATCTGGCGGCTATGTCTCTTGGCCTGATCGCAAGCGATAATGCCGTCAAAACTCTGTCCGATTACATCATGAAAGCCGAACTTCCCATGTCAGCTTCGGTTCTGGGCCTTGGCTACACCCGTGACGAGCAAGGGTTGGACGCCCTGATACGTGCGGCCTCCTGGCCGAAAGGAAGCCGTGTTCTGAAAGGATACGCCTTTATGGGGCTGGCCCGCCTTGGCAACTCGAAGGCCGTTGACACTCTGCTGAAATACAGGGGGCAGAGGAGCAATATCGCGCGCAGCATCGCCTATGCGGCGATCCGGCAGGCCGGTAAATGGAACCAGAGCGCAGTCAACGCATTTATAAAACGCACTATGGACGGACATTCAGCGGCCCCGCACGGGCTCGAACTGACAGAAGATCCGCGTGCCGTGGACGTTTTGCTGGCGAAATTGCCCGAAAGCAAAGGCTCACAACGCCTGCGCATTATTCAAAGCCTGGGACGGATCGGCGATTCAAAGGCAATTCCGGGATTGATTCAGATTATGAACAAAGCGGAATCACAGCGCGACCAATACATGGCAATGCGCGCCTTGAGATGGCGCTGGTTCTGGCATCAGCCGCAGGTCCGGAAGGCGCTGGCCGCACACCCGCTATTCCGGGCATTTGTCGAGACGGTCCCGAGCCTGCAGGAACAGGAGGAGAACACTTGGGTTTTGCGGCGTTGGCCGGTCGACCGCGACGATGATCGTTCGGCCGCGACCAGCTACGAGGCTGGACTGGCTTTCGATAGCCATAACGGGCAGGTTGTCAAGTGGGGTTCGCACGGATTCCGATGCGACAGCCCGCAAACGAGCGATACATGGCTTTTTGATCCGGAAACGGCTGAATGGAATGAGACAAGTTCGCCCCGCGACCCCCACGGCATGTGCGGCACCTGGGGAACCACTTACGACCAGTCGGTCAGGGCCGTTGTCAGCGTTCAGGCGGCGGGCGCGACGCATGGCTGGCAGTGGGTGCGCGGCCGCGCCATGCGGGCGGCGTCACCATGGGTTTATGATACTCAGAGGGATAAATGGTTGCCCATGCAGCGTGTTGAACGTTCCCACGGTCCGGGTATGCGCGGATTTCATTCCCCTGCGTATCACGAAAACGCGCAGGTTTCATTCTTCTACGGTGGCCAGATGGGCAACCTGAATAGCGGAGACATCGCTGACCGCGGTTGGATCTATGACGCCTATGTCAATCGCTGGATGTTGACGCCTCCGTCTGATCCATTGCCCGGAAAGCGCGCTCATCACGGCATGTGCTATCTTCCCAACCTTAACAAGATCATGATGGTCGGCGGCAGCTACTTCAAGTCCGACCGACTGACCTGGCTCTACGACCTTGAAAATAACCAGTGGAAGAACGCCGAACCCGCGGGAACCACCCCGCGCAAGCTGCCGATAGTGTACGATCCGGCCACAGGAACTGTATTGCATTTCGAGTCCGATCTCGAAAAGGGAACGCGCGTGACACAGTACGATCCAAAGGCGAACGCCTGGAAGGAAATACCTTCGCCCCAGGGCCCATCGCCGCACCATCGAAGTATCGACGTGGCTTACGACAGTCATCATAATGTTTACATCATGGACGGCGGACACCTTAGCTGGGATACCGGCCATATCGCGGTGCGCGAGACATGGACCTATAAGTTCAGGAAAAGAGAACCTGCCCCGGAATCCGGGCTTGAGGCTCCCGAGAAGCCGAGGGTTATTACGCTGGAAGAGGGGGGAATCCTGCTGAGCTGGGAGCCAGTCTCTGGAGCTGAAGGTTACGTCATATACCGCGGCTTAGGACAGGAGCCATGGCAACGGACTTTCTCCAGAGTGTCGACAGTGCCTCTTACATCAACAGAATTCAAGGAAACCCTGCCTGAGGACGGAAAGGTTGCCTGTTACCGCGTGGCAGCTATCGACGCAGATTTCAAGGAAGGGCCCCACTCCATGATGGCTCGCACTCAACCCGGTTTGTTGCGCGAGGTCGTTGCGAGCGTTCGAAAGGATCGAAGCGTTAGCATTACGTGGGAACCGTCTTCTGAACCTGATGTTGCCGGATACAATGTCTATGCCGCCTCGCCAGAGATAGGGAATAAAATGCATCCTTCGCGCATGTTCCGAAATCTGCGACCGCTGAAAAAGTTGAATGAGGAGCCGATAAGGCGAGCTGAATTCACGGATTCCCGTCCGCTGGAGGAAACCTCGGGCCTGTTTTCCCACGAGATCCGCGCATATACCGTCCGGTCTGTCAACCGGCACGGGGTGGAAGGGGGCGATTCCGCAATGACACTGACTTATGCCTCATCGACGCCGAATGTGCGGGCGCAGGAAAAATGCGACGGAACCACAATCGTCGAATGGGATGAGGCGCCGGAAAAACATATACAGGGTTACAGGGTGTATCGAATGGATGAATTTCCACGTTCGCTTGTTATTGCTCTGAATCATGTGCCGATCAAGGAAACCCGGTTTGTGGATGAGCCCGAATTGCCCCGTTCAGAGCGGCGCATCTATTATGTGACAACCGTTGACGCACTGGGTCAGGAGGGCGCTCCGTCAACCGGCGCCCATGCCTTCGGACGCCCGTAAGCAGGTCTGAGGGTGAATCCGCATGGCCCCTGCCATCAAGGCGCCGGATATAATGCCTTGACGTAAAATCGTAAAAAAAAATCCTGCGAAGTTGACAATGGTATGGAGCGAATGCTAAATTGAAAATGTTTTGCTCACATCTGAACCAAATGGAGGGAGTACGAGATATGAGAAGCAAAGAAATGTATGGTTTGAGTTTGGCGGTGGCGGCAGCTTTCCTGATGTCAGGTTGTACTGTTCGCGTAGTGCATCAGTATGAAGGAGCTGAAGCTCCAAAAGAAATCAAAGAAGCTCCGGCAATGGAAAAAGCGGCTCCTGAAAAAGAGACGGTTCAGGTGAAGACCGAAAAAAAGAAACCGGCTCCGCCTGCAGTGCGCAAGGCCGATCAAATAACCCTTGAGCCGACCCGCGATACCCGATTTACGCACCACTCCAGTGAAGTGAACCGGAACAGCGGTAAATCGAACCGGTTGCGCACACGGGGCATTGAGCGAGGTTCCGCGGAACTGGTGGCTATTGATTTTGACAGGGCGAAGCTGAAGGGTTTTGTAAAAAAATATGAGGGCCAATCCTTTTCAGGCAAGCTGAAGCTTCACGTACGCCAGGTTCAAAACGGATCCGCAGAGGTTAAAGTGTGCGCCCTTGAGACCGGCTCGGAGTGGAATGAAGGCTCTGGTGTGCTGGACAAGGCCAAACCGGGAGAGGCCACGGCGCTTGAGGCAAAGGCAGGAATGAAGAAATGGGTTACTCCTGAAGGCAAAGAAGTGAAGGAAGTGAAGGATCTTGTTTACCGGGACGGCGAGATTATTGTGAAGAAAAACGAGCACGGTATAAATATTTCTGATGCCGGTCCTGTAGAGATTAAGTTAGACGAAGAATTTATCCGGCATTACGCCACATCGCCAGATGTGAAAGGAATGATTCTTTACCACTGGGATAACGATGCCAAGATAGATTTCTTCAGCAGAGACCAGTATGGCAAAGCGCCGGAACTTGTTGTTGAAACAAAATAACTGAAAAACAAAGGCGGTATGGGCCTTTCAAGGCCCATACCCCCCATCTTTAAACCGCCCTCCCGCAAACTCGCATAACCGGGTAGACTCTTAGCCCGCATATCTCACACTTTTTCGAGCAGAAACGGTTCAGAGCGCTGTTAGCGCCGGGCAAAATCGGTTAAAACGATTTGGGCTTGCAATAATGGCGCTATCAATTGTTTCCGCCGGAGGACTGTGAGATATGCGGGTTAGTTCTTCTTATCATTAAGCATTTTGATTATTGTCTGCCGGAGTCATTCCATTTTTTCCTGGAACGGACCTGTTGGGGTTTTTCGCTTTGTTGGGAAGATATTTTCTGAGCCAGTTTTTTCAAGTCGCGGGCCGAGAATTTCCTGTCCTCTTCGCTGCCGATTTGTGTCTCCGATTTGCTTTCGTCCGGGAACAGAGAACCATTAATATAGTTGCCGGTTGTTTTATCTGACATGGAGTCTCAGTCAAGCTTCCATGGCTGGCCGGTATTGTCCAGTACACTTTGCCATAGGTCGGCGGAAGGATCTATTGTTTTGCGGTTGTTCGAAACGACCCTCATGGGGACATGAACGAAACGCGAGTTCCACTGTCCTATAAGCGCGTTAGTTCGTCCTGCCATGCCGGCATGGACCGCATTCTGCGCGAGCCGGAAACAGTATGCGGAGTCGTCTGCGCTGGCCGGAGCGCTTCGGATTGTATAGGAAGGATCAATATACTTCACTGTAACGGGAACCCCGGACGAAGTAAAATGTTCTGTGATCCGGTGTTTCAGGAACTGTCCGATATCGCCAGGCTTCCTGTTGCCGGAAGCATCCTTGCCTGGAGAACTGACCAGATCCTGTCCTGCGCCTTCCGCCACCACGATAACCGCATGGGATTTTTGTTTTAACCGTTGTGTAAGAAAAAGAAGAGTTTTTTCCATGGTAAACTTCACTTCTGGAACCAGCGTCATGTTAACATCGCTGGAAGCCAGCGTGGCATAAGCTGCTATAAAACCCGAATGCCTTCCCATCAGTTTAACCAGACCGATGCCGTTCCTGGCGGCCTGTGCCTCCCTGTGCGCGCCCTGTATGGGATCCATACTCATGGCAACAGCGGTTTCGAACCCGAAGCTGCGATCGGTAAAGACGATATCGTTGTCGATAGTCTTTGGGATGCCCACTACCGCAATTTTGAGGTTTAGACGGGATATTTCCTCGCTTATTGTTTCGGCGCCCCGTTGCGTTCCGTCGCCTCCTATTGTGAACAGTATGTCTATTTTTCTGTTGCGCAGGAAATCCACCATTTCGCTGACATCCTGCGGGCCGCGGGAAGTTCCAAGCACTGTGCCGCCGTCTTTGTGAATATCCTCGACAAATTCGGGAGTCAGTTCAAGAGGTTCGTGCATAGAAGGCACAAGCCCTTCGTATCCATATTTGAGCCCGAGGATATTCCTTACCCCGTAGCGATGCCAGAGAATCATTGTGATGCCGCGAATAGTGTCATTTATTCCCGGACATAATCCTCCGCAGCTCACTATCGCGGCAGTTGTATCTTCCGGGTTGAAAAATATTTTCCGCCGCGGTCCAGCCTGTTCCAGGAAGTCTGGATCTTTCCCTTTTTCCCTGCATTGCCCTCGCAAGGTTGGATCAACCAGGACGCCATCTTCAGTTTCAATGAACGTCGGGGTAGCCAGCGGCGTATCGACCTTGCATTCGCCGAGAGTGTCAACTTTAAACCTGTTTTCCATGACCGTATGTTAGCCTGATCCATTCATGGACTTCAAGAGCTTATGTGGCTTGGTAAGTAAAATCGCCAGCCTTTGGCCGCAACCAACACACCAGCATCCAGAGACCAGCATTTCTCAATCATTGACGTTAACTGTGCCTGAGCGGTACAATAA
>CAZIXB010000040.1:0-12672 GCA_964543205.1 uncultured Victivallales bacterium | reverse complement strand
GTGGCGCTATCCGCGCTCGCAACAGGAATTCTGTGAGATATGCGGGTTAAACCGATTTTGCCCCGGGCTAACAGCGCTCTGAACCGTTTCTGCTCGAAAAAGTGTGAGATATGCGGGCTAAAGCCACTTCGCTGTTTTTGAGAAAAGTGTCCCTTTTTTCAAAGATCAAACGTAAACGAAGTATAATAAGCAATAGAAAGGAAGCTGACTGTATGAAGTGCATTTACAAAATTGGATTGGCAATGACATGTTTGTGTTTTGCAAGCGGCTTGGCCCTGGGTGATGAGGAAAACATTGAAATCATCACCAACCGGACGGTCACTCGATTGGGTGAAATCGTGGTCAAAGCTCCAAAGGAGGCTCGCGATCCCGTGGACACTCCTACTGTCGAGTCGGTTTCTCTGGACATAGCCACTTCGTCAGTTGAAGCCAGGGATATTCGTATTCAAAGCAGTGATACGCTGGTGGAAGCGATGGAATTTGCGCCTGGAGTTTTCACGGAAAGACGCGGACGTAAGGAAAAATCGTTCACATCTTTTCGCGGCCAGATCTATCCCTACCCGGACATCGCAGTCAATGGCGTCTGGCAGCGGGCCTTTACATCAATACCTCCTTTTTTCCCGGCCGCGGCAATTGACCGGATCGAAATCCTGCGATCCGGCGGCGCCATCATGGTCGGCCCGAACGCAGGACTGGTAGGGGCCATTAACATCATCCCGCGCCGGTTCGACGAGTTGACAACCCTGCTTGATATCGAAGCCGGCAGCTATGGAACATATCGTGCCTCCCTGGTGCATGGAAACAGGCTTGAAAACTCCGACTATACTGTCGGGGCAAAATACTATTCGACCGAGGGCCCGGACAACGAAAACGCTGCCGAGCAGATCTCATCGGTGTTTGGAACCACAAGCTGGGACGTTGGCGACAACTTGCACATGGAATTCACAGGCTACGGCCTGACCGGAAACCGGGAACTTCGCAAAATTCAGGATCCGGGCAGGAAAAGGATTAAGAACCGCGAAAACGAGGAATTTTCGCCATTAACTTCTTACGGTGGAATCCTTCGCGCTCTATGGAAACATGATAAAACTTCCAGCACTGCCTTTGACGCAGGGTATGTGCGCCGTGACATGGATTATCAACGCGCTAACCCGGATCCGTCCAAACCCGATATTCAAAGCGACGAAGTTGATTGGGAATATAACGCAGGCGTGTTACATGCACAGCGGATTGCAGACAACAACACATTGCGAACCGGTGTGCAATACAATCATTGGGTTGCTCCCGAGGGCAAACGCTACTACGTGGGCAATCGAATGGACGTGGAAACAGTCTCCGGCATTGTTGTTGATGAACACCAATGGGATCGGTTAACCCTGGACGGCGGATTTCGCGTCACCAGGAGTTACTACCATGACTATACCGACAACAATATCGATATGCTCGGCGGTCCAGTGGCAGATGACCGCTCCGGCGGCGGAACTTCACTGTTCAGTGCGCCTATAACAGATGAATGGGGTGATCCGGTAATGACTAGCACAATAGGAGCAAAATACCGCCTATCGAAAATCACAGCCCTGTATGCCCATGCTGCGTTCGGTTCTGTCGACGCGCCTCCCGGCGCTGTCCCGGAAAAAGGCAAAAGCCTGTCTCGCGAGTCCCGCACGATCTTCGATGGAGGAGTCAGCTTCAGCGATACGACGCTGGGCAGCCTAAAGGTCGGCGGCTTTGCAACATTTCGGGAAGACGGCATTCTGCTAACATCAACTGAAGTAACCCGGCAGGGGGATACGTTCAATGCCTACGAGAACCGGGATCTCCGGCAATACGGCTTGGAGATGGAGTATGAGTCCGCGCGCATCATGGATATCTTCACACTGTTCGTTAACGGCGCCGTGATGGATTCGGAACAGTCAGACAGCGGCGATTGGTCCAACCTTCGCGAAATTCCGGATGTAATTACTGCAGCGGGTCTATACAGCCAGGTCGGTCGGGTTGATGTAAACATTTTCGGCAAATACGTTTCGGGATATGAGAACAAACGCTTTGCCGAAGACCGCAAGTACAAGGATCTGGGAGATTTCGTAGACCTGAACATGACGGCGGGAGTCCTGCTTGGGAAAGAAAGGGCCACAAGGCTGTACGCATCGCTCGAAAACATTCTTGACGACGAATACTCTACCGTTGTGGGATTCCCGGACTACGGATTTCAGGCGTTTGCCGGTGTTCAACACCAGTTCTAACCCGAAACCTTACTGAACTATCCCGTACGGAGCAAGCGCATCAAGGATCTCCTGCCGGGCATGCTCTATCCGGGGCACTGTGCCTCCTGTAAGACGCTCAGCCATGTCCCGGTAAAGATCGCCGATTGCCATCATGGTTTGAACGGGCACTTTGAACGTCTCGCCCAGAAGCCCGCGCTCCGCCATCCGGTTTTTGTTCAATAAGACATCCTTGTCCGGCACGGCATCGCAAAGAAGCTTACGGAAACGCTCTTTGGAATTCTCGACCATCCTGCCTTCGCGATAAGCGGCCAGATCCCAGAACCTCGAGGAATCAAGAGTGCCGACCTCGTCAATATAGATCATGGAGAGATCCGCTTCAGATCCAGGCTTATTGGCAACATAACCGAACTCGAACTTGGTGTCGGCCAAAAGCTGGCCGGCGGCAGCCGCCTGGTCGCTTATGATCTTCACACCTTCAGCCAACAGCGTCTCATAACGATCCACATCACCGCGCGAAACGAAACCGAATATCTCGAAGTTGTCTACGATCTGGCGGCGGGTAATATTGACATCGTCAACTTCCGGCACACCGGGAATCCCGGTCATTATGCCTTTTGTTGACGGAGTTATCAGCAGCTCAGGCAACTTGTCCCCGTTTTTCAAGCCGTCCGGCAACTTAATGCCGCATACCTCCCGTGCTCCCTTTTCATAGGCGCGCCACATGCTGCCCGTGATGTACTGTCGGGCAATGGCTTCTACCATGACCGGCTTGGCCTTGCGCACGATCCAGACAAGCGGGTGCGGTGTTTCAAGAATGTGGTTGTCGGCCAGACCGGCCTTTTTGAACTCTCTGAACCAGTGTTCGGCGGTTGCGTTGAGAGATGCGCCCTTGCCGGGAACTCCCATCAGGCCGTCCTCGCCTTGCCAGACAATCTCGTATGCTGAAATGCGATCGCTGATAACCATGACACCAAGCCCGGTATCTTCCGGAACAGCATAGTTTCGCTGCTCAACAATGCGCCTGCTGTCTTCCAGGGAAAGCCAGTAAACAGAACGAACCTTGCCATTGTGTACGTTGCCGGTATGCCGCAGCGGAAGATCGTCGGTCTTGCGAATTGCCAGATGTGCCAGACTCATAGTGTAACTCCTTGTAGTCTTTTACCATAGCTCGTTTTACATACAAAAAAGGAATAATAATCAGCAATTATTTTTTGCGTCATATGCAAATCGCCAGCGCTCACAGGTATTCTGCGACGATGAACTGTTCGTATTCCTTTGCTTCTGCATTTGAAAGACAGCATTCGATGATCTTTCGTCCCACAGGATTCAGATCCGGCTGCAGGAACTTGCTGATCTGCTCATGGAAAAATTCCGTCAGAATTTGAGCGCCGATGTCATATGCGTCCGGCCCTACCTCGGGTTGATGATCTACCTGGAAAAACTGCCGTGGCACAGTAATTCCTTCAATCCGGATATCGCGCAAGGTGTAACCAAGCAACTGGCAACGGGCAGGCACAAGCTGATCCGACAGAAACGGCGCGTGTCCGCGGCGCGCCAGGTAGTCCCTCGCAAGCCATTGCGGCATAAAGCCGGTTTCCCATGCCCCCACATGCTGGTTGGGCGTCAGAATATAGCGCGTCTGGACAGCATTAACAAATTGTTGCAGCAACAGGTTGGCCTGGTCTACCTTGCGGCCGGTTGTAAAAGGCCAGTAACTGCCAACGCCTTCGCTGCTCATGGCTCCTGTATCCACTATGCTGGGATTTGAATAACCGCGCGGCGCAACCAGCCGCCACAGCCATGCAAGTGCAGGCGGCAAAACATGGAACAATCCAAGAATGCCATAGGTCGGATTTTCCTTGGTACAGGGAGGCGTACGCACCCCAAAGGAGCGCACATCGATAGCCACTTTTTCATTTGTAACCCCTGGCACTATTTCCCTTGGCAGGATGACCCTCGGATTCGGGCATGGAACACCCGGCTCATCCTGAATATGCTCCCAGAGCAATGCTGTGCTTCCAGCAACCGCATCAATGTTAAGAAAAAGCAGCGAACGGGGGGAAGACAGCGTCAGGCGTTCCAGATCAAGGTCCGTGCCGTAGGCTTCAATATGGTTGACCCGGACAAACCATGCGTCTTCGGCATCCAGAATGCGCAGCTTCTGGTCGTTCTCCTGTAAGTCCGAATGACACAGTCCCATATCATCGCATACGGGATGCAAATCACAGGTCCTGCGAATTTCAAGAAAACGCTCTTCACCGGTTATTGTATTCCTGCCAATCATCAGGCGGCCGTCAGGCAAACGGTGCGGTTGCTGCAACATCTCGCTCTTGCCCCCGCCGCTGGCCCCCTCGTGCATGAATGAAACAATGTTGTCATAGGGAGTCACAACCTGCACTGCGGAACAGTGCGCGGTGACCCAGTTCTGCTGCACTCCCATTTCTATCAGCGCGCCATAAACACCCTTCTTGGCGCTGGGTCCCGGATAGAGGTTGTACGAGAACATCTCGTGCACGTCCATTCGGTTATGCACCACAACCTGGCGGCCGTCAAAGTGAGTGTGCCGAAATGGCGGCGCGACATAAATTATAAAAGAAGGCTCAAAGGAGTTTCCGACCTGCTCGAGATCGACGACTCCCTGTAAAAGCCCCAGTCCAAAAGCAAAGAAACTTGCGTTTGCAGGGCAAATGGCCAGCGCATGTCCGACCGTGCCGAGCGAACCCATTTCGAACGCGAACACGGCCAGATCCTCCCCGGCAAGCCAGTCAAAAGTTTCCTTGCGGATCTCGTCAAACGGCCGGTTATAGCGTTCATGAAACCTCGGCTTGTCGGACGGACCACTGTCAGCCACAACCATGCAGTCCGGATCCCTGCGCCGCATGTAAGGCTCAATGTAATTTGCGGATATGCCGTTCCTGACACGCACAACCCGGGTTTCCTGCACTTCCCGTCCATCGGGAAGCCTATAGGCTACGATCCATTCTTTGTTGTTCTTACCACCGCAGGCCATATCTTCAAGGGTATCAATATTCGCAGCCAGCGCCACAGATGGAGCCTTTTCCAGAAATTCGCGGGTCTCTGCAGGCAATTTCAAGTTCTGTAACATCTTCCGCCTTTTTGGTAAATCAACCTGATTAGAGATCTTTGCCATAGATGTTTCCTTTTGAATCCTTGTAAAAAATAAAAGCTGACAGTTTGTTTTTTAAATTTGGTCAAAAAAAAGGCACGAAACACCCTTTTAATGTGATTTCGTGCCGGCCTGTTCACACCGGGCAACATACCATGCCCCTTGTTTTCCTGCCCGCTTTTTCGTCTTATAGTTTAAATTTTTAACATGTGTTAACCGCGTTGGTCAAACGAAAACAGGTGAATGCGGCTTTTTTGCGCCAACTTGATTGAGTTTGCCTTGTGCCTGAGGCTTATCGTGAATAGATCATTTTAAAAATTCTACAGGCAGACCAATTTCCCTCGTTTTTCCGGAAAATGGGAATCTGCTGGCATAACTGCGCAAAAAAAAATATAAATCAATTGGTTTCGCGGGATTGCAACAGAAAGGAAGACGCCCATGACAGATTCTCTTCTTGCCGCAGATATCATGGATATGGTGAAAAACAATGAGACTTCTGCGCTTCATGAAGCAGTGAAGTCAGTGCACCCCGCTGAGATGGCCCGCATTATTTCGCCACTGGACGATGCCGCGCTTTGGCGCTTCCTGGCCAATATTCCGTTTCGTCAGTCGGCAGATATTTTCTCGCATCTGGAGATGGAAAGACAGACCGGGCTTGCCGAGGGAGCAAACCGCAAAGAAATGGCCCGAATGCTCGAAGAACTTCCGCACGACGACAGGGCCGACCTGGTGCAGCGGCTCGACCCGCAGGTTGCAGAGCAGGTTCTGCCCCTGGTTTCGCGCGCCGAGCGTGAAGACATCCGCAAGCTTACCAGCTATGCCGAGGGAACTGCCGGAGCTTTGATGAGCAGCGACTACGCTGCGCTGCGTCCGAACATAACTGTCAGCCAGGCTATTGAACAGATCCGGCTCCAGGCTCCTACGCGCGAAACCATATATTATATCTATGTTGTTGACACAGAACGCCGCCTAATTGGTTTTGTCTCGCTGAAAGACCTTATTCTTGCCAGACCACAACAACAGGTAACCGATGTGATGCATACTGAGGTTATCTCCGCCAATGTTAACGACGACCAGGAAATAGTGGCTAAGAAGATAGAAGAATATGACGTTTTGGCGCTTCCGGTAGTCAACGGCGAACAAAGACTTATGGGACTCGTCACTGTCGATGATGTAATAGATGTACAGGCAGCTGAAGCGACTGAGGATTTCCGCAAAATCGGCGGCACTGAATTGCCAAATGTCAGCCTGAAAAACGCCGGTCTTGCCTTGCTCTATCGCGCCCGCCTGCCCTGGCTGTTGACGCTGGTTTTTATGAACGTTTTTTCCGGCGCCGGTATCGCCCTTTTTGAACACACGATAGTTGCCGCGGCGTCTCTTGTGTTTTTCCTGCCTCTCCTGATCGGTTCAGGCGGGAATGCGGGAGCACAGGCGGCTACGCTCATGGTTAGGGACATGGCTGTCGGCGATGTTCGATTGAAAGACTGGTTCAGCCTGCTTCGCAAAGAGTTCCTTATCTCGCTGCTCCTGGGATTGACAATGGCGCTGGGCGTTATTTTTGTGGCCGGTTTTCGCGCCCCTGAAATTCTTGTTCCTGTTGGACTAACCATGGTCTGTACGGTTCTTTTCGGCAGCCTAGTTGGCATGAGTCTGCCTTTTCTGCTAACTCGTCTTAAACTCGACCCCGCCACAGCAAGCGCTCCCCTGGTTACATCCATAGCCGACATTGGCGGGGTGATGATATACTTCAGTATTGCCTCCTGGTGGTTGCGCGACACTATCCAAGCCGCCGGAGGAGTGTGAGATATGCGGGCTGGCCCTGCGCGTTTTTCAGAATGAGAACATGTTTGGCAGACCTACTCATTTGATATATCTTAAGTCCCATGAATGCTCAATACATTGCTCAGGCGCCTCTGCTGCGGTTCCAACGGATCATTTTGACAGGCACGGCCTCCGTGGATGCGGAAACAAGAGGGCTCAGCCGGTTCGTTGCCGAACTAAGCGTTGAGCATCCGGTATGTTATGCCATCACGGCCTTCTTTGCTGTAACCCTCGCAGCGCTAGTCCTTTCTCTTGCAAGCGAACGTCTTACAAAACTTTTGGGCTACAAAAATGAACACGTCGGCAAGACCCACGAAAGGCGGGATTGAACAACATGGATGTATTCAATGTTTTTCTTCCCGTATCCGGCGTAGAGTTCAACTGGCTTTGCCTGATTCTGATAGGTTTCGCAGTTGGACTGATGGGCGGTTTTTTCGGAATCGGAGGAGGACCGGTTCTTACCCCGGCGTTAAATATATTCGGGTTCCCGATGGCAGTCGCCATCGGAACAGGCATGCTGAACGTCTTTGGCCAGTCAATCGTTGGATTTCGCAAGCATGCAGCTCTTAAAAACGTTCATATACGGCTTGGCTTGACCGTTGGCGGAACTATGCTTGCAGGGGTAGAGATCGGCAAGCAGATAGTCTTGCGTTTGGAGACATTTAACCTTGAAGGTTCCATCGTCCGGTATGTTTACCTTTTGCTGCTCTTCGGCTTGACCGCCCGTTTTCTGCGCGACTATCTCGGCGCGCGCAAGCGCGGCCATGGCTCCGGTTACTCCGAAACCGCCACGGCGAATATCCGGCCCAAATCCAAAACTCTGTCAGCGATCCTTATCGGTCTGGGTGTCGGGATACTGGCAGGTTTTCTTGGAGTCGGAGGCGGTTTTCTGCTCGTGCCGGCTTTTATCTATCTCCTGGGTCTGCCAACCCGCACAGCAGTAGGCACAAGCGTATTGTGCTGTGTGCTTTCCGGCGCATACGGAGGAGTTTCTTATGCAATACAAGGACGCATGGATCTTATTGCAGCGCTGCTGTTGTTGACAGGATCATCGTTCGGATCTCAATTCGGCGCTTCTGCCGTAAAATATGCGGGAAACTACGGTTTGCGGTTCCTTTACGCAATAATGCTCTCGATGGCCGCTGTCGGAGTTCTGCTCAAACAGCTCGACGAAATGATTCCCGAAGCGAATTTTTCTTTTGCTGCACAGGCAGTTGTTCTTGCAACTGCAGGTTCAATCAGTCTGGTGATACTGACCCGGTTTTTTCGCGGTATTCGGGCCGAAAGGCGAAAATAGACTGCATATTCCCCGATTGCCTGCGCTGATGCAGAAAGGATAATCATGAAAGAATTGTCAATAACACTGGACCGGCCTGATGATATCCGCGGCGTCACCCTAGAAGAACGCGCCAGACTTGTGCTTATGACACTTGGCAGAACATCTGCAGAAATCAAAAAAGCATACCGGAAACTGGCCATGCAGAGTCATCCCGATGTCCGATCAGGGGACAAGGAAACGTTCCAGGTTATTAATGAAGCTTACCAGCTTCTCACAGAAGGCTCCGTGCCCAAAAGACCCCTCCTGGCAAATGACGAATTGCTCAGGAAGGTAACCGGACGGAAAGTTGAGCCGCTCATCGACAAACAGAAACAATGGGAAGACTACGAAAGATGGCGCCGTGATCATTTCTATGGAGTTGGCGTTGTCTGAGAAGGCCATGGCCCGCCAGAGGCAGGCCGCCTGCGAAGCATGGCGTTGCAGCCGATCTTGACATCATCAACCCGATTCAGCTACCGTGAGAAAATAAAAATACCCGTATCAGACGGGCGCCAGCGCCACCTTGGTTCGGATTTCTCACAGGATTTGACAGGGAGAGCAGGGAAATTGGAAAGGTTTGGACAATGACTTCGGAAACTGAACTGGACGAAACTCTATCACAGGCGGGCAATCCGCTGGTCCAAATGATGCGCCGTATTGACGGTGATATCGCGATTTTGGGAATCGGCGGGAAAATGGGCCTTACACTAGGGGCCATGGCAGTGCGTGCGATTCATGAAGCCGGCGTCAAGAAACGTGTAATTGGCATATCACGCTTCTCGGATTCGGCCGCACGGGACTGGTTGGAAGAACATGGAGTCGAAACCATACCTTGTAATCTGATGGATCCCGACGAAGTAGCCGAATTGCCCGACACGGCCAACATCATTTACATGGTCGGGCGCAAGTTCGGAACAGCCGGGTCAGAACCTGCAACATGGGCAATCAATACAGTCGCGCCGGCAAACATATGCCGAAGATTTTCCGGAGCCAGAATAGTCGTATTCAGCACCGGTTGCGTATATCCCCTGGTGAATCCCCGGGGACCGGGATGCAATGAAAACACACAACCGGGACCAGTCGGAGAGTACGCCCAGGCATGTCTGGGTCGTGAGCGCATTTTCGAGTATTATTGTGATGCAGATCAGACGCCGACTCTCCTTTTTAGACTCAATTATGCAATCGATCTGCGCTACGGAGCTCTGCACGATATTGCCAAATGGATATGGGAAGACCAGCCTGTACCGCTGCGTGTGCCAACCTTAAACTGTATCTGGCAACGCGATGCCAATGAGTCTGCGTTGCTTTCGCTTGAGCATTGCCGGGTTCCGGCCCAAATACTGAATGTGACAGGCGAGGAAAACCTATCAGTGCGCGATGTGGCTACCAGACTCGCGAAAAAAATGGGTAAGGCCGTGACGTTCGAGGGCAAGCCGGGCGATCGCGCATACCTGGCCGATGCCTCCAAATCGGCGCAACTGTTCGGCTCGCCGGAAATGCCGATTAAGGAAATGATCGATAAAACAGCCGATTGGATCAGGCAAGGCGGTGTAAGCCTGGGCAAACCGACTCATTTTGAGGTCAGCAATGGACAATATTAAAACCAATATTCAGCTTTTAAAATCTAACCTTGAACTGCAAAAGGGATGCGGAGCTTTATGAAAAAAAAGTTGCTTGAGATGTTGCGGCGCGGATGTGTGATTCCCGCGCATCCGCTGGCGCTTGACGATAAACGAAAACTAAGCGAAAAACATCAACGCGGATTGACACGCTATTATTGTGATGCAGGAGCAGACGGCGTCGCAGTGGGCGTCCATTCGACACAGTTCGAAATTCGCGACCCGGAGTTCGGGCTTTACCAGCCTGTGCTGGCCATGGCTTCTGATACTGTCGACGCATGGTCGCAGGAGGCCGGTCGCCGGATACTCAAGATAGCGGGCGTTTCAGGGCAAACTCAGCAGGCGCTGAAAGAGGCAGCCACGGCTCAAGCGCTTGGATATGATGCCTGCCTGCTGGCCCTGCGCGATTTGCGCGAAGAGACTTTGAAAACAGTTCTCGAACATTGCCGACAGGTGGCCGAGGTAATGCCTGTCATCGGGTTCTATCTGCAGCCTGCTGTCGGCGGACGTCTGTTGCCTGTCGAGTTCTGGCGCGAATTTGCGGCTATCGAAAATGTCGTAGCAATCAAGATTGCGCCCTTCAACCGATACCGCACCTTTGACGTAGTCAGGGCAGTATGCGAAACGGGGCGGGAAAATGATATCGCGCTCTACACCGGGAATGACGATTCGATCATCTTCGATCTTCTCTCCGAGTATCGGATTGTGACCGGCCAGCGCACTCAAAAAGCAAGAATGGCCGGCGGATTGCTGGGGCACTGGGCGGTTTGGACGCGCAAAGCTGTGTTGCAGTTCCAACGCATCCGGAAACTGCGCGAATCGAAAAAGGACATACCTCCGGACATTCTGACTCTGGCGCATGAAGTAACCGATGCCAACGCCGCATTTTTCGATGCGCGCAACAACTTTGCAGGGTGCTTGAGCGGCATTAACGAGGTCCTGCGCAGGCGCGGACAGGTTCCGTCCCGCCTGTGTTTGAGTCATTCCGAGACATTGTCTCCCGGCCAGGCCGAAGAGATCGACAGGGTGCAGCATTCATATCCGCAACTCAATGATGATGACTTTGTGGCGGAAAACCTTGATAAATGGTTGTCTTAACCTGATTTATTCATTAACTCGGCAACACGATGCATAGCTCGCTCTGGCACAATGTTTTGCTCCATAGACATGCGGCAAGCCGATTGAGCGGCTTGCCAACGTGGCAACACCGCGAACATCACGGATTTCGCCAGTGGCACAAATGGATTATTCGCGACTTGAGCGAATGATCCAGATTAGCAATAGGGAGATTTGAATGCCGGATATTATTTCAGAAAAATCCGCGAGGGAACTCTTGACTGAACTTGTCTGCTGCGGCAGTGTCAACCCGGCAGAACGTGAGGCATACCAGCCGCCATACGGGGAAGATCGCCTGGTACGGTTGCTGGCTGAACGACTCAAAAAAATGGGCGGCGCAATAGAACAGGAAGAGGTTCTTCCCGGACGACCAAACCTCTGGGCGCGATTCAGAGGTCGTTACAGCTCACGCTCATTGCTCCTGGATGCCCACACCGATACAGTGGCGCACGAAAATATGACGATTGATCCGTTTGGCGCCAGGGTCCGGGATGGCCGCCTGTATGGACGCGGAGCCTGCGACACAAAGGGACCCATGGCCTCAATGTTGCTCGCTCTTAAGGCCGTTCTGAATGATGGAGCCTTGGCGCGAGATGTTATTTTTGCCGCAACTTGCGACGAAGAAAACGGCGGCCGCGGCGTGCGGCGTTTGATCGAACGTGGCATCAAGGCCGATTTTGCCTTAGTAGCCGAACCAACGAATCTGAAGCTGGTGCATCGCCACAAAGGCATCATTCGCGCAAACATCACGATTCACGGCAAAGCCGCACACAGTTCAACCCCGGAACTCGGGGTCAATGCTATTTACGAGATGAACCGTGTATTGAGTCGGTTCGAAATTCATGCGGAAAAACTCGCGGCCGCAACACCGGATCCTGCGCTGGGAACGCCTACGCTGGCAGTTGTAACAATCCATGGAGGGACAGCTTCAAATATCATTCCAGATGCATGTGCCATTCAGATTGACCGTCGCTTGCTGCCTGGCGAGGATGGCAGTAAGGTCAGAAAAAACCTTGAGGAATTGATACAGTCCTGCGCCGGGGCCAGCGGGAAAGCGACCGTGGAGTGGACCCAGAATTATCCGCCGCTGGACACCGATTGCAGCCTTCGGGATGCAGTAGATCTGGAAGCGGCAATCGGGTCTGTTACCGGAACAGTGGAGCATAGTGTGGCGCATTATGGAACTCATGCCGGGTTCTACGCACAGGCTGGTATCCCGAGTATAGTCTTCGGGCCGGGAAACATTTCCAACGCCCATACCGAAGACGAATCGATAGACCTGCAACAGGTAGTGACCGGCGCTGAGATAATCCGGCATTTTCTGTCCGTGTAACCCACGTCCTCAGTAAAGTCAAAACCGTTGCGTACGCAAACGCTGCACCAACGCATCCAGCCCGCATATCTCACAGAATTTCGTAACGAGAGCGTGGAGAGTGCTGCTGCGGG
>CAZIXB010000039.1:0-12684 GCA_964543205.1 uncultured Victivallales bacterium | reverse complement strand
ACATTGGATGATATGGCTGAAGCCCTGATGAAGGGAAAGGCTGATGAAGTTAAAAATCTGGTAAGTAAAGCTCTGGACGAGGAAGGCACCGAACCTAACAAGGTTTTGCAGGAAGGCCTTCTCAAGGGAATGGGCGTGATTGGTGAGCGTTTCAAAAAGAACGAAGTTTATGTTCCCGAAGTGCTTATAGCTGCGCGAGCAATGAAATCCGGCATGGAGGTTCTCCAGCCCCAGCTTACCAGTGCGGGAGTTAAACCGATCGGCACGGCAGTAATCGGCACGGTTAAGGGCGACCTGCACGACATCGGAAAAAACCTGGTATGCATGATGCTTGAAGGCAACGGGTTTAAGGTTGTGGATATCGGAATTGATGCCGAAGCCCAGAAGTTCGTGGATGCTGCCAAAGAAAACAACGCCACGGTAGTGGGAATTTCCGCATTGCTTACAACTACAATGACAAATATGAAGGAAGTTGTTGAAACTTTTAAAGGATCCGATCTTGGCGGGAAAGTCAAGCTCATGGTTGGCGGAGCCCCGGTTACGCAGGCATACTGCGACGAAATTGGCGCCGACGGATATGCGCCGGATGCGGCATCAGCGGCGGATCTCGCCAAAGATCTTGCAGCAGCCTAAAGTGCGCTGAATAATCTGCAACAGAACCCGTCGGGTGTTATCCCGGCGGGTTTTGTATATCAGGAAAGGACGGCATTATGAAGGACCCGAAGTTTATCATAGTCGGAGAAAACATACACTGTACGCGTATTTTCAAGGTCGACGGCAAATATGTTAAGCCTGACGATCAGGGCAAATATCACATCGAGTATTCAGATAATGACGAGCGGTTGCAGCGGCTGGCTGTGCCTGATCCGTTTATTGAATCCGCGGATTGGGAAAACGGTAAAGTCAAACATTGTGCGGTGGCAATCTGGCAGGGTAACTACGGCAAAGGAGAAGACAGGGGCGAAGGTGTCCGATATATCCAGGCCCTGGCGCTCAAACAGGAGAGGGCAGGGGCGCATTATCTTGATGTAAACGTGGACGAGTTCAGTACAGATGTGCAGGAGCGGGCCCGGCTTATAGACTGGACCGTAAAAATTATAAAGGAAGTCACTGATATTCCTGTCTCCGTAGATTCTTCCAATAAGGAAATTCTTGTGGCCGGACTTAATGCCGCAGTATCCGAAACGGCCCGGCCCATGGTTAACTCGGTTTCTCTGGAAAGATTTGACGCCATTGACATTGCCCGTGAGTCCAATGCAGTAGTTATTGCTTCTGCCGCTGGCAAAACGGACTTGCCATCTGATGTGGAAGGCAGGATGTCCAATCTGTCTGAACTCATGCCCGAACTTAAAGCAAAGGGTTTCGAAGATTCAGATATTCATATTGATCCGCTGGTGTTGCCAATATCAACAAACAGCGCCAACGGGAAGGGTTTTCTCGAGTCTGTTTCCTGCATTAGAGAGAAATACGGGGATTCTATTCACATTGTTGCCGGGCTCAGCAATGTTTCTTTCGGAATGCCGAAAAGGAAGCAGATAAATCAGGTGTTTTCTTACCTTGCGGTTCAGGCTGGAGCGGACGGAGGAATCGTTGACCCTGCGCAGATCAACTCCCGGATTCTTGATTCGATTGACACCGGAAGCGAAGGTTTCCAGCTTGCGAGGGAGCTTCTTGTGGGTAACGATGAATTCGGCATGAACTATATTACAGCATGCAGAGAAGGAAAAATCTGATGCGAAGCATAACAATGGAGCCTGGGCTGCCGGGATCAGTAAGCAAAAACTCCTGACAGCAGAGCTGTTGCGCCGATAAGCAGGACGGCGATTGATGCTGCCTGCCAGCGGAATCGGGAAGCCGAAAGCCACTCCGCAGCTTTTCGCAGCCTGAAAGGACTGAGGACAAGCATTATTCCCGCCAGCGCCATTGTGTATCCGATCAGTGTCATGAATATCCGCCATGAGCTGTCATTGAAGCGCACGGCTGTAAGAATGGGCGAGGCTGCCAGAAGCATCAATCCGCCTAGAGCTCTGGCCGCAAGCAGCTCTTCCATCAGGAAAATTATCATGAGGATAAGGACTGGCGTTAAGAGGAACAACCATGATTTATACTGCTCGAAACGTGGCATTGGTTCATTGTGAACAAGCCAGGCCGACCAAACTATGTCAATAATGACAAGCGTCCATGCGGCCGCGGTGTTCCTGGAAAAGCCCCGCGCAATTTTTCGGGCGCTTGCGGGCCATATCAGGGCTGCGCCGGACATCAGGATCATGAGGCTGCCAATGATCAGGGCACAGCATGAAAGATTAGTCGTCATAAGTCTCCTCTAATGATGGATTTGCAGGAAGGGGTTTCAGCAGGGCGCTCGCAACATTCCGCTGGCGCACAATAAAGCGCCGAAGGTGTGCTTCTTTCGACCACCATGCGCTTGAATTCCCCTTCCCGGGTTTCCGATGTTCGGTCAAAAAGCGCTACCTTATTGGATCGGGTGCGGCCTGACATCCGACTGTGATTTCTCTTGCTGACTCCTTCCACCAGAACCTCAACTTCCTGCCCTATGAGCCTGTTGTTGATTTCGGCGACCCTCTTGTCCTGGTCGGCCAACAGCAGCTTATTTCTTCGCAGTTTTTCTTCCTCCGGCACATCGTCTTTCATTTCGAAGGCATCGGTATGCGGGCGCGGAGAGTATTTGAAAATAAAAGCGTTATCAAAACCGGCAATATCCATAAGTTTTCTGGTTCTTTCAAAATCCTGGTCAGTCTCAGATGGAAAACCTACGATAATATCAGTGGTTATGGCAATGCCCGGGTTTCTGCTTTTCAAGTTATTCACCGCGGCCATGTATTTCTCGACATTATATCCGCGCCGCATCAGCTTAAGTATCCGGTCGGAACCGGATTGAAGAGGCAGGTGAACATGTTCGCAGACTGCGGGAATTTCCGCAACAGCCCGGGCAAGCTCTTCCGAGCATCCGGAAGGGTGCCCGGATGTGAACCTGATTCTGCTGATTCCGTCTACTTGTGCAATAAGATCCAGCAGGCAAGGAAACGGCTCTGTATAGCCGCGAGACGGACTGTAAGTGGCTTCGAAAACTTGGTTGACTCGGCCGTATGCCATTACGCTTTGGCCCAGCAGGGTCATTTCACGGACGCCGCTGCGGGCCAGGGCCTCGACTTCCTTTACTATATCCGCCGCCGGCCGGCTCCATTCGCGGCCTCTTACGGAGGGAACGATGCAATATGAGCAATTCATATTGCAGCCAAGCATGATATTTATAAAAGCTGATGATCCTTCTTCCGGATGAGAGGAAACCAAGTCCGTGCCTTGCAGTTCTGTATCGATACGGAAAACCGGCTCAGACCCTTCTGTTAACGCTTCAATTACCTGGGGCAAATGCACTGCCATTCTTGTTCCCAGGGCAAAATCCAGTCCGGGCACTTCATTGAAAATCTTTTGTCTGAGGCGTTGTATCATGCATCCCGCCGCTCCGATTTTCCGGTTGGGCGCTGAGCCTGATTCCCGGTCGCGGACCAGAAGGCGCAGTTTCCCGATGGCTTTTTCTTCGGCTTTTTTACGCACACTGCACGTATTGACAATTACAACATCCGCATCCTGTTCCGAGTCGGCAGGTTTGTGGCCGTTCTCATTAAGTATTGCCGCCATGGCGCCGCTGTCGCGCATGTTCATCTGGCAGCCGTATGTGTGGATATGATATTTCATGAGTAAAATCCGAGGTCTATTTCAGCTTTAGCCGTTCCAGGAGGTCCTCCGAAAAATTAATCGGATACCACTTTGGGTCATTTAAAGTACCACGCAGGCGGAATTCAAACAATGTTGTTATCGGCCACATAAGTGTCTGTAGTATTCTGCCCGCTAGAACCTTTTTTTTCAACAGTCTCACCTGGACGATGTAGTCGAGCCTGTTGTCAAAGTAGTAGTCTCCTTTTGCTTGCAGGCTCAAAATGTCACCTTCTATGAGCGCCTGCTCGGATTTTATTTTATTGCGCCGAATTTTGAATTCAGTTTCGACTTCGTTCTGAGAAAGGACAAATTCAAGTCCCGGAATGACTCTGGTCATTATTTTTGTAAAACCGCCGAAAAGTGGCATGGTAAAAACTTTGCCATCTCTGAGTTTCACCTTGCCGTTTCCTGTGACTGTATTACCAGTGTCTTCTCCCATAAGCCCGGATATTTCCATTTCCAGTGTGAAATCTCCCCTGGTATCCCACGCCTCGTTGGTAGTTACCGCCCGGATAATTTTTTCGAAGTTTGCTTTTTGTATTGTGCCATTACAGGCATAAGCAATGTTTGTGCGCGACCTATAAGGCAGGTCGAACCTGCAATTGCCGCTGAAGGCCCCTTCGTAGATCTCGCCGGATATGCCGGTCAGGTAATTTGTTATGCCCGTGGATCGGAGTCGGAAACTGCAGGTATCTGCTGTAAACATCCTGAGTCCCAGTTTTTCGGCTTTAACTTTGGCTTCAATATTGCTTTTTTCCGGTTGTCTGTAGTTGATCCTTCCTGTCGCATCAATATTGACAGGGCCTTTGAAACTCAATTGATTCATAAGGTTTGTTGGATATACATCCACAATTCTGGCGAGTGCGCGGGGGTGCAGAGAAGAGTTGCCTTTGAACTGGACCGTTGAATTAAGCGCATCGACTGCAAAATTACCGCGCAAAATGCCCTCTTTGCGCGCAACAAGAAGATCATCGACCTGGACATTGGAACTGGAGGGTGAAAACGAACCCTTTATGTTTCCGTCTATGCGTTCAGCGTCAACTGTCCGGAAACGGCAATTCTCCATCCAGAACGAACCTTCTATATTGAAAAAGCCGTTGGACTTGCATAGCCTGGTATAAGTAAACTCGGTTCTGGGCATTCGTTTGTGAAAGCGGAAATCGGATAGTAGCCGGGCCTGTTCGTTCATATTCAGACCCTTGAATACGGGTATCAGCAAAGTAAGGTCAAAAGATGTTCTTCCTTTGCCTTTCATCATGGCGGTATCCATGCGGTGATCTATATTCCAGGCAGCCTCGCCTGATCCGAAGCTGGATACAGCGTTGATAACACGAAGCTCAGGGCCTTCTATCTCCATCCTGCAGCGCAGCCTGGGAATATGGAGGCCCATCACATCCGTATCGTTCATTTCGAGGGCGAAATCTCCGTAAGTGTTGAAAAGCTGTTCCCCGGAAGTTCTGCTGCTTATGGCAAATTCCGGTCTTACAATAGAGCCGTCTAATATCGCTTTCCTGACGGCCAGACGGTTTTTGAGAGCAGCTTTCAAATCAGGCACGATCAAGACCTTTCCCACTTCCGCTGCGGGAGGCCCTACAACTCCGTCCCTGAAAACAATCATGTCCTTGATTATAAAACCGCGGCCCGGATCGACGCGAATAGAGTCCGCCTCTATATATAGCTGGCCTTCGCTCAGCCTATTTGTCACTGCCGAAACCATCCATCGCGGAAAGCCTGCTATCAGTATATACAAGGAGGCGACTGCGCATAACACGAATAAAAAAATAAACAGCGCCGCGATGATTCGGCGTAGCCGCCGAAAAAATATTTTAAACGTGTATTTCATAAAAATATACAGCAAGAAATGCGTGTGTCTTTTGTCTGTCTACCGGTTTTCCCGCGTTTCGTTTTTTACTGTAAGCGGTTGCAGAAACAACTTCACTGTGTTGTAAGACAGCGCGAAGACCACATCCCTGCCCTGTATCATGGCGTAAATTTCTTTTGTCCCGGCTTTATATCCCAGCTTAAGGGTCTTCTGGATGCCTTTGTCGCCGCTTAACCCGAAGCTGAACTGCATCGAGGGGTTATCCAGCCCGTACACTGCAGGTTCTTCAAGAGCCAGGTCTTCAACGCGGCTTGCTCTCAGGTTGGACACGGCAAAAAGGATGCTTTCTATTGCCTTCGGGTTCACCTCTCCGGGAGTCTCATCCGCTGAAACCCATTTTCCTTGCTGGTTCCGTACGACGATGTCTTTGCGCTCCTGTGTAAAGGTCTCTATTTTTCTGATATTTTCAGGCCGGAGCGACATCATGGTGCGGTCAAAAAATTCCAGCGCGCTTGCAGGGTTCCCGTCTGTGAATGCCATGTCCTTTCTTGAAATGCTGTATATGAAACCCTCATCGCCGGACTTGACAGGGTCGTCGCTGAAACGGGCGTACACAGTGTCGCGGCCCTGCGGTGCGCGGGCAATAAGGAGCCGGTGTTGCCCGGGACTCTCTTCAGCGCGGGTGGTGTCCCTGTCTTGTTCTTTTGCCGCCGGCGGTTTTTCCAATACTTCCACGCTCCATGCGGGAGGATTGAATCCAAGTTCAGTCAGATTGGTGGCTGTTTCGGAAATGAAAGATTCGGCTTCCAGGCCGAGAAGACCTTCAAGGAAATCGGCGGTTGTCTTTCTGTCTGCATCCCACTTCAGGGGTTCTTCTATTGTCCAATGTCCTTTTGGCTCCCTGGTTAGGGTCAGCCTCTTATCGCCGGACTGGATATTGATGTAGGCCGCTTCTTCCGGGGTTAGGGCAAAAAGTTTTCTGCTCCGGAGATCGGCCACGGTCAGATCCAGACAGTCCAGGGCATTGCTGGATACAGAGTATATTGAATCTTTATCCCGGTTTCTCGCGTAGACTGACCCGCTTTCTTCGCCGACAGGCTTTCCAAGGAAGAGTTCCTGCCCCGAAGTTTCTCCTTTCTGCCAAAGAGCGACTCTTGCTCTTGCCTGGTCGACTGCAAGTCCGTAGGGGGCAAATCTTTCGCTGTTTTCAGCAACAACTCCGGCGGTACCGTTTGCCTCGCTCCATCCGGGGTCCCACATGAATTCCTTCACCTCGAGCGCATAAAGATGTTTGAGCAACTGCTCCACGGCCTTTTTGTCAGCCCGCACGGCTATGGGTTGAGTCATTTGCCAAGTGGAATTTTTCCGTAACATCTGTATGAAGGAACCGTCCCGGTTCCACAATTCAATTTGAACTGTTTTTTCGTCTCTGCCTGCGAAAACCTGTCTGTTCCTCCAGTCGAGAACATTATCAGGCAGTATTTTTTCTATCCCGGCTTCGGTGGAAAGCACGAGATCCGAATCTGCCCTTTTTACATACAAGCTGTGTCCAAGAGGGGTTCGTGATCCTACAAGCAGCGTTGAGGCTAACCCCTGGCTTTCCAGGGAAAGACTCGCAAGCGGCGGGGAAAGGCCGTAATCGGCAAGGGAAAGCCCGCGCGACCGTCGTTGGCCGGATGTGATGGTGTCATGAACGGTCAGAGTTTCCAAAACACCCAGGAACCTTTCTATACGGGCGGAATCTGCGCGTGCTTCCACGGGGAATCTAATGAACCATTCCCAGTCTTTTTTAATGCATTCCAGTCTGGTATTCTGGCGTTTTATTGTAACTTTGCTGACATTTTCGGGCTTTATTGTTAAAAGTCTGCCCGTCTGTTCTTCGGGGCGTTCGAAAGGATTTGCGGCCAGAAAAATGATCGCGCCAAGAACGCAGACAAGAATCAAAAGTTCCAAGGTCGTTTTAAATCCCATCGTTACCTTCCGTTCTCAGGCTCATTTCCGCCTGCTGAGCCATACTAATATTCCTGCCAGCATCACCATTCCCGGGAAACCGCCGGCAAGAATTATTTTTGCTTTCATCCACTGTCCTCGAGTCATGTCCGGTTGAAGTCTTGAAGGGCGGCGAGTGGAAATGTGCATTATTGTGTCTCTTTCCAGAAGCCAGTTCAGCGCGTTCATGAAGAAGTCTTTGTTCCCGCCCACTCCTGTTCGCAGGGCTCCGTTGGAAACGAACGCCGAATCGCCTACAACAATAAGCTTTGTTGACGGCAGTTCAAGGTCTACGTTGCCCTTCGGGCCTCTTTCAACTGCAACAGCAATTGGCACGGGGCCGGGCCGGTCGACGCCCGGATTATATCTAGGCGGGCTTTGTTCCAGATTTTTCTCGCCCCAGCCTTCTTCAAGGTTGCTTATCAGAACAGTTACGCCTGGCTTATCTGTTCCCGCCCCAGGCGCCGGTTCAACGCATCTGGGCATATAGAACATGGTTGTAATTTGTCCGAGGTTTCTGGTTACCGGGTGGTCACCATAGCTGTTAACTACCAGCTCCTGGCCGGTTAAGGTTCTTCCAACCGCGACTTCCGGGCAAAGGTTCACTTGCCATTTATGCAGCAGAGAGTCAAGTCCTGTGCTAACCGCAGGGTCAATCAGGCACATTAAACGTCCGCTCTTTTCAAGATATTCGGCAATGATTTCCTTTTCAGCCTCGGAATATTTTCGATCCGGTCCAGCTATCACAAGAGCGGAGCAATCAACAGGAATTCTGCTGTTTTCAGTTAGAAAAAGTGTCCGAACCTCGATGTTATCCCTTCGCATAATCCTTTCTATGGATGAGTAACCTGAATATCCGCTGTAATCGTTGACATCTCTTTCGCCGTGACCGGCTAGAAAATAAATAACCGGTCTTACCTGTTGGAGGACATTCTGTATTGCAGATGTGATTGCCCTTTCCGCATGGTAGGCAGCGAGTCGGAGTCCCTGGCTTTGCCCCATTTGCAGCTTGTATTCAAAAATATCCTCTTCCTTAATAAACTTCTTTCTCTTGCCGCTTTCCACGACGATTGTGTTAGATTTGGTAACTCCGTATTGTTCCGCAAGCTTCCTGGCCATGACCAGGTCGCGCACCGGATCGACAAAGTTGATGTTTATGCTGTTTCCGCTTTTTTCAGCGGCATACCTGTATTCTTTCAAGATGTTCTCTATGTGTTTTACGTTTGGATGTGTTTGCTCGAACAAAACAGTGATGGTTATATCCCGGGAGAGGCTCTCCAGGATAGCTACGGTTTTAGGGCTCAATTCATAGAAGTCTGTAATTCCTATCCGCCACTGCCGGAAATGGGAGGAGGCAATATAGTTAATCATGATGACGGCTATAAAGGCCAGCAGTATCGACACGGCGGCATTCAAGCCGCTGCTCATTCTCCTGAGCCGTGCCGCGTCCGTCATTCCTTTTCTGCCTTTTTTCTTATGTTCGGCTGTCATTCAGCGCCACCTTCTGAGTTGGAGCAGTCTTATTGCTGTAAAGATCAACAGCATTGACGAAGTCAAGTAGAGCACGACCGGTCTGGTATCCACTATGCCCCGCGAGAACTCCACAATATGGTTTTCCAGCGAAAGGTATGATGCCAGCATATCCGTCTGGAGAGGCAGCATTAAAACAGCCCTGTCCAGCAGGAACGGCGCGCATATGAAGAAAAAGCTGGCTATTGCCGCGACAATCTGGTTCCTGGTCAGGATGGAAACAACCATTCCGATAGATATGGCGAACATGGAAATAAGCGCGAGCATCAGCGCTCCGCCGATAACTGCCCCGACATCAACATTTTCAATTCCGGGACTGAGCGCGGAAAGCACAAAAATAAAGCCCATGGTTGGCAGTAAGACCAGCGCCATGAAAGTAATGGCTCCGGCATATTTGCCGATTACAACCTGGCCTTCTGTGACCGGGGCTGTCATAAGCATTTCTATTGTGCCCTGTCTTCGCTCTTCGGCAAAAAGCCGCATTGTTATAACAGTCGCAAGCACGGGCAGCCCCAGCAGGCACGACATTATCAGAAGCAATGGAAGTTGTGTCTCGTTTCCAGCCTGTGTTTGCGCTGATTCAGTAAAAATCCATGCTGTAACGCCCAGGTAGACGAATGCGGTGATATACGCGATGGAAGAAAGAAAGTATGTTTTGAGTTCTTTCTGCCAGATTGTCAGCATATTAAGCATCTGGAGTTTCTCTCCTGTCTGTTGGGTCTGTATTCTCTTTGAATAAAACTTTTTTTCCTTGTGCCGGTTCAGTTGTCATGGCTACAAAAACATCTTCCAGGTTCGGTTTTTCCATAACCATTTCGCGAAGAACCCAGCCGCGGTCCGCGATGGCCCGGAATACTTCCTGCCGGGGATCAGAGTTTTTATCGCATTCACAGGTAAAGTAATTCCACTTGCCTTCCGTTTCTCTCTTTACTGTGTTTATTCCTTTGATTTTGCCAAGCTGCTCTTCAATTTCTGCTGCCGCTCCGCCGACTTCAACGCTCAGATGAGGGCTGCCTTTCAGCATTGCGATCAGCCGGTCCGGCGGCCCGGATGCGACAATCTGACCTTCGTTTATAATCAGGACGCGTTGGCATGTAGTTTCGACTTCGTGAAGAATATGGCTTGAGAGCAATACGCTATGATCGGGAGCAAGAGCGCGGATTTGATCTCGAATTCTTATTATCTGGTTAGGGTCCAGGCCTATAGTAGGTTCGTCCATTATAAGAAGCCGCGGGTCGGCAAGGAGCGCATCGGCCAGGCCCACCCGTTGCCTGTAACCCCTTGACAGTCTGCCGATTATCGACTTGCGCACGTTTTGCAGGTCGCATGCCTCCAGACAATCCGAAATCCGTGTTCTCAGTTTTCTTCCTCTCAATCCCTTCAGGCTTCCCCTGTATGAAAGGTATTCTCTGACGCGCAATTCGTCGTAGAGGGGCACATTTTCCGGCAGGTAGCCCACGTTCCTGCGAACTTCGACCGGATGGCTCAAGATATCGTAGCCTGCAACAGTGGCCGATCCGGAAGTAACCGGAAGATAGCAGCAGAGCATTCGCATTGTAGTTGTTTTTCCTGCCCCGTTCGGGCCGAGAAATCCCACTATTTCCCCGCTGCCGACCTCGAATGAAATGTTGCGCACGGCTGCGGTTCCGTTGAAACGCTTTGTAAGCGCTTCAACTTTTACAATGCTGTTTTTTGAGTCCATTCAAATCCTCCAACCATAATCATCGCTGCCATTCGCAACGAATGCCCACAAGCCTGCATTATGTGCGCTTTGCGTGGTTATAGTCAAGAACTGGAGATGCAGAGGCCAGGTTATTCTGGGAGAGATCGAGAGTCATCAATTTACGACTGATCTATTCATGAGCAAGTGAGGCTTGCGCTGTAGTGTAATGAAGCGCATAATGATGACCTAAGTATTTATAGTTCAACGCACACATGGAACAGCAAGCAACGGATATCAATGACGCCTTCGAAGGCTGCTTTACGCAATGGAATGCGTTTTTAAGCCCGCAAATAAGTGAAAAGCGGGGAATTTACCATACCAGCTTTTCTGGTAGAGACGCGACTTTGTGTGAGCGACATTTGCAGGCTGTTTGGTTTGACCCTTCATGGAGGCCGGAAGTCCTGGCTTCGACCAATGGAGAAAGGCTTCTGGTAGAGGATCCCGGCAGGTGGAATCTTGAGTCAGGCCCGGACTTTATTGATGCCACTGTAAGGGTTGGCGGGCGGGTGTTAAAAGGCGATGTTGAAGTGCACCGGCGTCCTGCCGACTGGCGCCGGCATGGCCACGAGAGTGACCCCGCATACGCGAATGTTGTTGTTCATGTATTCTATTATCCCGGCGTTTTAGCAAAAAAATTTCTTCCGCCCGGAAGTGTTCAAATATGTCTTAAAGAAGCATTAGACAGAAAACCTGATTTTTCCTTTGAGGCCATTGATGTGACCGCGTATCCCATGTCCGCTCCTACCGCATGGGTGTCTCCATGTTCAGGCGCCTTGTCATCCAAGCCTCCGGATACAATCCGCAGTATCCTGGGGCTTGCCGGCAGAGAACGGATAGCTTTAAAGCGTTTGCGGCTGATGGCACAGATTGAAGAAAAGGGTGAAAACCAGGCGCTTTACGAGGAAATAATGACAGCCCTGGGTTACAAGCACAACAGGCATGGGTTCAGAATCCTTGCTTGCGAACTGCCATACCAGACTCTTCGCGATGAATCTGAAGACGATATTCGCTCCGCCTATGCTTTGCTCCTTGGGACAGCGGGTCTTCTTCCGGGGAATATCCGAAATTCCTGGAGCAACGAGACAAGAGCTTTTGTGAGAGATATATGGCACAGGTGGTGGAAGTCCTGCTCTGCAATTCAGGAAGACAGGCAGGTGAATTTCACATGGAAGCTTTCCGGGGTTCGTCCGCAGAATCATCCGTTGCGCAGACTTGCTGCAGCAGCTTCGCTGTTCTGCCGGGACCCATCCCCTGTGCAGATGCTTAACAACTTGAGAATGGAGGCGCCTGAAAATTATGTCAGGAAAGCTGCCTCTATACTGGAGAATACGTCTTTTCCTTTCTGGTCGCACAGGCTGGGGCTTGGAGGAAAAGCCGGGAAGACTGAGCTTGCGCTTCTTGGCAGGGGAAGGATAGCGGCAATACTTTCAAACGTAATCATTCCATTTGCATTTGCCTGCGGATATGGAGACGACAAACTGCTGGAACTTCTGCCCCGAGAGCACAGCAACAGCAGGATCCGTCTTGCTGCATACAATCTGCTGGGTCCGGATCACAACCCGGCAATATACGCAGCCGGCCTGTATCAGCAGGGCTTGATGCAGATACTTCAGGACTACTGTCTTCAACGTGAAAAAAACTGCGCGCATTGCCGTTTTCTTGATTCGCTCCGATCCATGGAAAAAAAGTTTACGCTTTGAGTTGTTGAATCTTCGCGCTCTCGCTACAAAATTCTGTGAGAAATTTCGGTTGAATACAATTTGTTACTTGACCTAATAACCAAGTACTGGTATTTTTTGCGACATGAATAAAGCAAAGGACTTGCAGATGCAGGAAAGAGCGGCGTTTTTCAAAGCTCTGGGCCATCCCGCGCGACTGGCGA
>CAZIXB010000038.1:9119-12991 GCA_964543205.1 uncultured Victivallales bacterium | reverse complement strand
GGACATGCGCAGGATTGATCCCATGTACCAGCTCAAGTTCAAAGACCGAACAATAGAAATGCACAGCGACCCAGATATAATGAGAGACACAATCTCTCAACTCTTCCCGGGAAGAGAAACAGGCTACGACAAATTCAAAAAACGGGAGGACGCAAGATTTCAGCGATTGTTCCCCTGTCTCCAGAAACCATATCACAAAATTCGCGCCCTGACTCACCCTGATCTAATCAAGGCAATACCCCATATCTCGGCCGGAAAAAACCTTTTCAACGTCATGAAAACATATTTTCAGGACGACGAGCTGGCAACAGCTTACACTTTTCAGGCAAAGTATCTCGGCATGTCTCCATGGCAATGCCCCGGACTCTTTGCCATTATTCCCTACATTGAACACTCCTTTGGAATATATCATCCCATTGGCGGCCTGAGCCGCATCTCCGAAGTCATGGCAGAAATTGCCGTTGGACACGGCGCAGATATACTGCTTGACAGTCCGGTCAAAAGAATACTTGTCTCCAACCGGAGCGCAACCGGAGTAGAGCTGGAAAATGGAGAAAAACTTTCAGCCGATGACGTAATAATCAACGCTGACTTCGGCTATGCGGCGGAAAATCTTTTTGAGCCGGGAACCCTCCGCAAATACACGCCCAGGCGCCTCTCAAAAATCAAGATGTCCTGCTCTACCTTTATGCTATACCTTGGACTGGACACAGTTTACAAAACACCGCATCACTTGATTGTTTTCGCCGATAATTATAAAAAAAATGTCCAGGACATTGTAGCAGGCAACAATGTCCAGGACGACATATCATTTTACGTGCGCAACGCAGCGGCAACCGATGAAACACTCGCTCCTGCGGGGCATTCAACCATCTATGTCCTTGTGCCTGTTTCAAACCTGAGGGGCCGGCCGGACTGGACCGCCAATGCAAGCCGGTTCCGTGAAACTGTGCTGGATGCGCTTGAAAAAAAAGCCGGACTGAAGAATGTCAGGAACCACATTAGAGAAGAGCATATCATCAGTCCAATTGACTGGCAGGATCGGTACAACCTTTTTGCGGGATCGACCTTTAATCTTGCCCATAACCTTACGCAAATGCTGTACCTTCGGCCAAGAAACAAATTCGAAGAATTCAACCATTGCTACCTTGTCGGCGGAGGGACCCATCCGGGAAGCGGACTGCCAACAATATACGAGTCCGGACGAATTGCAGCCAACATCCTTTGCCGCAGTTATGGAATGGACTTTGAAACCTACAACCTTGATGCCTGAAAACATGCCATTTTCCGCATTGCAAAGCCTCGAGGAGCTTATTATGATTCAGCCTTTATCAGGTTTATTATGAAATCAGAAACAATGAATACAAAGAATATATTTTCGCAGGCGGCCGCGTGGCGCAAAAAGAAAACGGCTTTTTTCCAAATCCAACTCATAACAGCGATGTTTGCCGCTTCCACGGGACTTATGGTCGGCACAGCCGAAGTCTATAACGCGATAAAAAGCGGGGATGCAGCCGTATTCCGCAAACTGCTCGAGGAAAACACAGCGGAAATCATAAAAATGAGCAGTCCCAAGGCTTCAACTCCCCTGCACTGGGCCGCAATTGAAAACGCAATGGAAGCCTCAAAAATGCTCGTTGAGAAAAACATCAATGTCAATGCAAAGGATCACAACGGATATGCCCCCCTGCACTGGGCCGCAATCGGAGATAGCAGCGAGGTTGCCGCCGTGCTGGTCAACAATGGCGCCAGGGTAGACGAAAAGTCTGAACATGGCTTGACTCCACTGCATCTGGCAATGCAGGAAAACTCTCTTGACGCGGCGCGGGTTCTTCTCGAAAACGGCGCAAGCATATACACAGAAACGGCAAATGGCTCCACGCCGCTCTCGTTTGTCAAAAGCACGGAGGCTCGGGCGCTCCTGGAAGAGTATGTTGCCGGATCACAGAAAGACGATGAACAACCCAGGGAAGAAAACCGATCGAAACCACAGGACACAACCCTTGCGCAGCAAATCTCATATGATTCCGGAGCAGTCTATACAGGCACACTGCTGAAAGGGAAAAAACACGGCAAAGGCACACTGGTCTATCCGAACGGAGAAAAGTATGTCGGGACGTGGGCGGACGGCAAAAAACATGGCTTTGGAGTCTATTCCTTTCCCGACGGCGAGGAATACACAGGCGAATGGAAAAACGGACGCCGCCATGGGCCAGGCACATATACATGGCAGAATGGAGACACCATCAAAGGCCAGTGGGACAATGGCGAATTCAAAGCAGGCTCGGGAACATATAATTTTCCCGACGGGGACATATACAAAGGCCAGTGGCGAAACAATATGATGTGGGGTTTTGGCATCTATACAACCGCAGAAGGCAGAGAATTCGCCGGCTACTGGGAACAAAACAGATTTGTCAGAACATCTGAAGAACCGGATCCGCAGCAAACCGGATCAGAGACTTAGAATCCGCAACCCCCAGGCCCCGATAATTTATAAACTGTCTGGAGAATGTTTTAACCATGGATGAAACATACGATTTCTGTACAATAGAAAAAAAGTGGCAGAAGTACTGGGAAGATACCGGTCTCTTCAAATGTGACACCTCCGGCTACGGAAACAAATACTACTGCCTGACCATGTTCCCCTATCCTTCAGGAACCATGCACGTGGGACACGGCCGGAATTATATCATTGCCGACGTGCTCAGCCGATACAAGATGATGCAGGGATTCAATGTGCTATCCCCCATGGGATGGGACGCATTCGGCCTTCCTGCGGAAAACGCAGCCAAAGAAAAAGGAATCCACCCTAAAGAGTCTACAAGGGCAAATATTGCCAGTATGACAAAACAGTTGCATTCATGGGGAATCGGCTACGATTGGGACAGGGAAATAGACACTTCCGATCCGGAATACTACAAGTGGACCCAATGGATATTTCTCCGGCTTTTTGAAAAAAACCTGGCATATCAAAGAACCGCCCCAGTCAACTGGTGCGATTTCTGCACCACTCTGGCCAACGAAGAAGTCCTTCCAGACGGGACCTGCGAACGATGCGGCAGAACAGTGAAGAAAAAAGACCTGAAACAATGGTTCTTCAGAATAACTGAATATGCACAGCGGCTTCTAGACGATCTCTCTCTTCTAGATGAGTGGCCGGAAAAAGTCCGCAACATGCAGGCAAACTGGATCGGGCGCTCCGAGGGCTCGTTGATAGAATTCCAGGTATCGGAAACCGGGGACCCATGCCCGATCTTTACTACCCGTCCGGATACTATCTATGGAGTCACATTCATGGCTGTTGCACCCGAACATCCACTGGTGTCAAAACTGATGACCGGTCATAAAAAAGAAAAAGAAGTCATGGATTTCGTTGAAAAACAGCTCATGGTTTCCTCAGCCGTAAGAGCCGACGAAGCAACCGAAAAAGAAGGAGTTTTTACCGGCTACCATGTCACAAACCCTTTCAACGGCGAAAAGTCAGAACTATGGATAACCAACTACGTGCTGATGGAATACGGAACCGGCATAGTTATGGCAGTGCCAGCGCACGATCAGCGGGACTTCGAATTTGCAAAAAAATATAAACTGCCCGTAAAGGTGGTCATTCAGAACAACGAGGAAAACCTTGATCCCGCAACCATGCAGGAAGCTTATGTTGACGATGGAAAGCTTGTCAATTCGGGTCCATTCGATGGACTCAACAACCGCTATGCAATTAGAAAAATAACCTGTCATGCACAGGTAAAAGGCTTCGGAAAAGCCGATGTCAGCTACCGCATCAGAGACTGGCTCATCAGTCGGCAGCGCTATTGGGGAGCGCCAATCCCGGTTGTTCATTGCGAGACTTGCGGAACAGTCCCTGTGCC
>CAZIXB010000038.1:0-9109 GCA_964543205.1 uncultured Victivallales bacterium | reverse complement strand
CAACCGATGACCTGCCCGTAAGACTGCCCGACGACGTGGATTTCAAGATTAAAAAAGGCAACCCGCTTGCCAATCATGATGAATTCCGGCGCGCCAAATGCCCCAAGTGCAACGGACCGGCAGAAAGAGAGACTGATACCATAGCGCAATGGCTCTGTTCATGCTGGTACTTCCTGCGCTACATAAATCCCCGGCTGGAAACACAGCCATTTAAGAAAGAAGATGTGGATAACTGGCTTCCGGTGGACCAGTATATAGGGGGAATCGAACATGCTGTGCTGCACCTGCTTTATTCACGGTTTATAGTCAAAGTGCTTCATGATGATGGCCATTGTTCTTTCTCGGAGCCATTCAAGGCTCTGTTTACCCAGGGCATGATATGTAAAAGAAGCGAGAAAGACGGACAGCTTTACAAGATGTCCAAATCAAAAGGCAACGTAGTGAGTCCTGATAGGCTGGTAACTGAATACGGGGCCGATACATTGAGGCTTTATACCCTGTTCATCGGCCCGCCTGAAAAAGATGCCGAATGGAATGACCGCGGAATCGAAGGGGCTTCCCGTTTTCTGCGGAAACTCTGGCGCAGGGTCCATGACAACCAAAAGGTTTTAAACAACAGTTCAGGACTGGTTTGCAGCATTTTCAGAATGAACAACGATGAAAGAGAGCTGTACCGGAAGACCAACGAAACCATACAGATGGTTACCAGGGATATTGAAGGCTCCTTCCACTTTAATTCGGCAGTAGCAAGATTAATGGAACTTGCCAATGAGCTGGATTCATTTAATGTCGGCGGCGAATCAAGAGACCAGAGCAAAGCCGTGTACCGGAATGCTGTAGAAACAATGACCTTGCTCCTGGCTCCGTTTTGTCCTCATATCAGTGAAGAAATATGGGAAATGCTGGGGCATCCGCCAAGCGTTATTCACATTAAATGGCCACAGGCAAACCAAGCCGCTCTTGAAAAGAAAGAAGTTGACATAGTAATTCAGGTCAACGGCAAGGTCAGGGATAAAATCACCGTTCCAACCGGAACAGGCGAAGATAAGCTCAAACCCCTGGTGATGGAGCGAGAAAAAATCAAAAAACACACTGAAGGCAAAGAACTGGTAAAATTCATCCTTGTTCCCGACAAGCTTGTTAACCTGGCCGTAAAATAATTGATCGACACAAGATCAGGCAGAGTGTCCATTCAGGATGAAACCTGGAAGCGCAAACAATAAAGCTGAAAAAAGACTGGAAGGAAAGCCCAAACCGTTCACGCTAATCCCGGCGGAAATAGCGCGCTCATGGTTCTACCTGACCCCCGGCGAGCAAAGGGCCTTGCTCATAGTAATAACCATACTGCTGGCGGGAATGTTGGTTATCGCCTGGCACGGAAAAACCAGCCGTGACAAAGGAATAGTTGCGGCCACAGACAGAACTCAGACCGTAGATGAGTAAAGACGGGCCAGTTTCCGGTCAAACCTACGCCATCTCCTGCGCATCTTGACAGCAGCCATAGAAGCACATAGATTAGAAAGAGGCACGAACTCCCGGTTGCCCAGGCCGTCAATCATAACCACCTTCTTCATGTCCGGCCGAATCCATTGAACAAGAAAATTCGTCAGGCTCATGTCGCAAGTAATAATTGACCATTCATAAAAGAAAGCTTTTAAACGCTCCATATCAGGGCCTATATCAGAGAGACCTCTCTGTTCAATGGTCTCTTTCAAATTCCTGGAAATGCTGCCGTCAAAATCCCGGATAAGCGAGAAAACAAGCCCCTTTCCCATGTTTGTATCAACTGTCCCATAATAGGCAGGGATATGCTCCCATGGAACCCTTTTCCTGGCAAGCCGCGAAAAGTAGACCTTCTCACGCGCCTGCTGCCTGCTTTTACAGGAGTCGGGATTCTCAACCTTTATGCACTTTTCCGGCTGACCGGGGTATATGTAACATGTTCTCTCCGATCCCCTGGAGATACGGCAGGAATCGGTTAACTCAATCAATTTGTTATCACCTGCGAATGACATTCCCGGATGGTATCTGGTTAAAATGCTTTGTCAACAGCGCTGAAATATCAAATCGGCCATGTTGTTAGCCCGCATGTCTCGCGGAATTTCGTAGCGAGAGCGTGGAGGGCGCTGCTGTGGAGGCGCAAATTGATAAAACGCCGGAGCACAGCCGTATAGACATACTGCAATCTGGCGTTTTGCCAATTCGTGCCCTCGCAGTGGCGCGATCCGCGCTCGCAGCAGGAATTCTGTGAGATATATAGAATAACTCAGAAAGCAAACGAAAAACCAACCGACACAACAGGATAGACAACAAAATTCTCAATATCCTCCTCGAACTCTTCTTTCTCAGACTGCAGATCCCGGTCCAGCTGAGCCTGTATGAACGGATTCCGCGCGGTAGCCTCAACAAACACATCGGGTTTATCATGAAACATCAGCCCAAAATCGCAGGTAAACCGGACCTTCCCGTTGCCGGCAACAGCGTCCCCGTACCCAATGCCAATGTAAGGCGATATTTCGTTAAAGCCCACCTCCCCGTCAAGACTCTCTACCGTGTAATCTGTGCCCTGGAATGAAAGGGTCTCATTCGGAGAAGCGGTCAGGCTTATTTTATTTTCATTAAAGACCAACCCGCCTGACAGGCGAAAACCGGATCCTAACGGATGCCAGTCCAACAGTACGGGTATTGTTTTCAGGTCGATATCTCCGTCAACCCTCGCCTCATCCAGATCCACTGTCCTTTTGTAACTAAATAAGTTGATGCCTCCGCGCAGGTTAGCTTTTTTGCCAAGGTTAACAGTGACGTCTCCGCCGGGGCCAAGCGTTCCAAATTTCAGTGAAACACCAACCGGACGGCCGCAGGCAACGCCCGTAAACATTATTGCGAGAATCAAACAACTGATTCCTTTAAATCCGGCCATTATTTCCTCCTTTTTTCTGCTGGAATATTGGACATTCTCCCATTTTCCGGGACCGTATCTTCCCCCCTTGCCACATGTGCCATTATTGTAGTATATTATAGGGTCGCTTTGATACAAACATGATATTAATTGCCTTCGCAGGAGGTTACAACCAAAATGCATAACGATTGCATCTTCTGTAAAATTATAAATGATGAAATACCCGCCACAAAGATTTACGAAGACAAACTAACTTTAGCTTTCATGGACATAGGCCCCGTATCCAAAGGACATGTGCTCGTGGTGCCTAAAGAACACCATGATCCTTTGATGAATACCCCCGACAAGATCCTGCATGCACTGGTCTCGGTTGCAAAAAAAATCGCACAGGCCCAGAAAAAGGGACTCAAAGCAGATGGAATAAACCTTACTCAGGCAAACGGCGAGGTCGCAGGACAGATCATTCCGCATATACATTTTCACATTATACCAAGATACAAAAATTCCGATTCAGCGCAGAACTGGCATCCCGGAAAGTACGAGAGTCAGAAGGAAAAAGAACAATACGCTGAAAAGATCAGGTCAGCTTTGTAAAAACTTCACAATCAGTCAACGCGCCATAAAAGGAGAAATTAATGCAGAATGCCAGCTTTGACAAAACTGTTAACAGCATCTGTAGACGCAAACGGGAATATAAAAGAGAAGCTTATTTTTTCGTCAGAGAAGCGCTCGACTATACGGTTAAGAAACTCCACACCCAGTCTAGCGCAAACCATAGACATGTCTCGGGCGCTGAACTGCTCGCAGGCATAAAGGAATTTTCGCTGAAAGAATTCGGACCAATGACAATAACGGTTTTCAGACAGTGGGGAATAACAAAAACCAGCGATTTCGGCGAAATCGTCTTCGATCTCGTCGAGACAGGGCTGCTTGGCAAAACGGAAGAAGACACAAAAGACGATTTTGACAATATATATGATTTTCAAGAAGAATTCGTGAGACCTTTCGAGCCACGCCGGAAATACAATCGCCGAAAAAGCCAAAAAGCCTCTCTGACAAAATAGTAAAAAGGAGCCCGGTTAAATGAAGAGACCTCAGTTTTTAATTTTGTTTTCCACGTTGTGTCTTGCAACATTTGTGATCTATGCAGGAGAAGACACGTCCAGCCGCCTGGAAAGAATCAAGCAGAACAATAACACACTCAAACGGATCGTCTTGGATAACGGTGTAACCTGCCTGATCAGGGAAGATAATTCAGCTCCTGCAGTTTCCCTCCAGATATGGATAGGAACCGGCTCAATCCATGAAGGTGACCACCTGGGCTACGGCATGTCCCATGCAGTTGAACACATGATCTTCAAAGGGACAGAAAAAAGGGAGCCCGGTCAGATCGCAAGAGAAATTGCCGATGCAGGCGGTAAAATTAACGCTTATACCAGCTTTGACCGCACCGTCTTCCACACAGACCTGCCTTCACGGAACTGGGAAAAAGGCCTTGATGCCATCACAGATTCGCTTATGAACGCATCTTTCCCCAAAGAGGAATGGCAGAAGGAAAAAAACGTCATACTCCGGGAGATAGACATGGGCAAGGACAATTCCGGTCGCGTTATAAGCAAACTTCTGTGGCGGACAGCATACAAAAAACACCCTTACCAATACCCCGTAATAGGCTATAGAGAACTTTTCTCAAGACTTACCAGGGACGAACTGCTGCACTTTTTTAATAACAACTACGTCTCGGGCAACGCCATTTTTGTAGCAGTAGGCGACTTTAAAACTTCGGAAATGGAAAAGAAGATCAAGGAAACTCTCGGCACATGGAAACACAAAGTGCTCTCTCCTCGCTATATTCCAGCCGAACCAGTCCAGATGGGCGCGCGAAAAGCCAGACAGACCGGATCATACGAAAAATCACGGCTGAGATGGGCCTACCATACCGTGGAACTCAACCATCCCGACGCCGTCTCGCTGGATGTGCTCGCCCAGATCACAGGCCAGGGACGGTCTTCACGACTGAACCAGAACATAAGGGAAGACAAACAACTGGTTCACAATATCAGCGCATGGTCTTATACGCCTCAAGATCCCGGCCTTTTCGCAATATCAGCCTCTTATGATCATGAGGACGAAGAAGCTTTGATCCAGGCGCTGGAAGAAGAAATCAGATTGTGGCAAAAAGCGCGCTTCTCTGAACAGGAGATAATAAAGGCGCGAAACATCGCCATGAGAAGAGAACTGTCCGAACTGGAGACCATGAAAGGACAGGCATCTAGCTACGCTTCGGGTGAATTTTATGCCGCCAATCCCCGCTTTTCCGAAACCTACATTAAACGTCTTAATTCTGTAACGCGAAAAGACCTTAGAAGAGTGGCGAAAAAATACCTGAACAAAGATAACAGGACGGTTGCAATACTTGCCCCGCAAAACAAGGCAGAATCGACCGAACCGGAAAAGGAAGCTGAAGAATACCGGAAACCCGTGATGTTCACCCTCCCAAACGGCCTTCGCCTGATTTTCAAGGAAGATAAAAGTCTCCCGTTTGTATACTGCTGCCTGGCCGTAAAAGGCGGTCTCCTGGCCGAAAACAGATCCAATAACGGCATAACAAAATTGATGTCAGATCTTCTCACCAGAGGCGCTGGCAGATACGACAGCAGAGAAATCGCAGCCATGATAGAGTCAAAAGGCGCCAGCCTTTCTGAATTCTCCGGCAGAAACAGCTTCGGACTCCAGGGCAAATGGTTCGCAGACGACTCAAAGACAATGTTCAGGCTGCTCTCAGATTGCCTACTGAAACCCACTTTTTCCGTCGAACAGATCAGCAAACAGAAGAGACTACAGATAGCAACAATAGAAAAGCTCAAAGAGCGCCCCTTTTCAGTTGCTAAAGACGCGCTTCGGGAAATGATGTACAAGGGTCATCCCTACCAATGGTCAAGCCTTGGCAGCGCTGAAACACTCGAGGGTATAGACCGGGAAGACCTGCATGAACACAGGGACAAGCTGGTTACAACACAAAATATGACCCTGGCGGTATTTGGCGATATATCAGAAAAACGCGTAAAAGAACTGGTTAAGAAACATTTCTCAGCAGTTCCAGACAAGCCAGCCCCAGCCATGCAACCACCTGACCCAACCCCAAACCTTCCTTCGGAAAAAGTGCAGTACGCGCCCAAAAATCAGGCAGTAATACTTATGGGTATCCCATCGCTGTCTCTTCATGATCCAGAAGTCGAAGCTTTTACACTGATGCAGAAATGCCTAAACGGAATGTCATCAGAACTTTTCCGCAAAGTCCGGGAAGAACTCGGACTTGCCTACTATGTCGGAGCATTCCCCCAGATCGGCATTAATGCCGGAGCGCTTGTATTCTACGCAGGCGCCCTTCCAGAAAAAGTAGAAGAAGTCAGGAAAATCTTTTTTGAAGAAATGGACCGTATCAGGCAATCAGGGCTGAGCAAAAAAGAAATAAGCCGCGCCCGGAACCGCATCATTTCGAGCTACGAAATGGGCCTCCAGAATAATATGAGCGTTGCAAAGCAATGCGCGATCAATGAACTGCTCGGGCTGGGATATATGCGTCTTTTCACCAGAAAAGAGCGTTACCAGGCAATTACCAGCCGGGACATTCATGAAACTGCAAGATCTATTCTCAATAAAAGTAAGACAGCAACTTCATTAGTCTTGCCTGAAGAATGACACTGAAGTAAATATATCATTGGTTATTAGACTTGGCCTCTTGATCCAACACAGTTACTGCCTGTCTATTTTGGCAGAAAACACGCGGGTTATAGCAGGCCAGACAAGGCGGCAGAATGGCTGATAGACTCATGTTGTACCAGCAAGAGCAAATTCGCCGTTCGCCGGTTCGAGACAATGCCGTGAACCGGCAGCCATGCATGCGCATGCGCGTTGGATAATGCATTGTCCAGGTTTATGTAACTTGCGCAAAATAGACGGAGGCTGATATGGCGGACAATACTGGAACAGAAATCACTGATAAAGACCTGTTTACCAACCTGATAATGATGCTTTCCTCTTCTGCAATGCAACAGTTAGGGAAAATTGCCAATCCCATTACGCAAAAAACTGAAGTCAACCTGGAAGGGGCCCAGATCACGATAGACATGTTGGCGATGATCCAGAAGAAAACAACCGGCAACCTGGAAAGTGATGAGAACAAAATGCTTAACGACATAATTTCGTCGCTCCAGATGACATATGTCGACGCCAGTAAAACTCAGATGGCGTCTCCTCCCCCTGAAAAAGAAGAGTCAAAACCCGGGCATCCTGCGGATGAACAAAATTCAGACCAGCCCGAACCCGTCCAGGAAGAGGCAGAACAGAAAAAAACCAGATATCATAAGTCATACGGGGAATCATAATCCCGGCCCCAGGTCTGACCGAATCCCGTAAATGGTACCGGCAGACTTTTCACTTGGACGGAATTCCTCTCTTGTTAATCTTAACCCAAACCTGATATCTTTCTCCTTTTGCCGGGAGACAAATAATGACAGCTAATGAATGGATCGCTATTCTCGATTTCGGGTCGCAATACACACAACTCATCGCGCGACGCATACGAGAACAAAATGTATATTCCAAGATCGTCCCATTTTCAATTTCAGCCAGAGAACTCAAAAAAAACAAACCGGCCGGAATCATCCTGTCAGGAAGCCCAGCAAGTGTTTTCGACGACGGAGCGCCTTTCCCCGAAATGGAAATTCTGAATCTCGGCATCCCGATCCTTGGCATATGTTACGGCATGCAAAGCATGACCCGCCTGCTAGACGGACAGGTGAAGCCCGGTAAAAACCGAGAATACGGCCATGCTGCAATAGATATAGTCAACCCTGACCCGTTATTCGATGGACTGCCGGTAAAACAACCTGTATGGATGAGCCATGGAGACCAGGTCGAAAAAATGCCCGAAGGTTTCGATGCCATGGCAAAAACCCATACCTGTCCAATTGCGGCTTTCGCCAACAGGGAAAAGAAATTTTACGGACTACAGTTCCATCCCGAAGTGGCCCATACTGAACACGGTCGTAATATCCTGGGCAAATTTGTCTTTGATATTTGTAAATGCTCCGGAAACTGGGAAATGTCAAAATTTATAGAGAAAAACATTGCCGCCCTCAGACAGGAGGTCAAGTCGGATGATGTGGTATGCGGACTCAGCGGAGGAGTCGACTCCTCCGTAGTAGCTGCGCTTATCCATAAAGCGATAGGAAATCAGCTCCATTGCATATTTGTCGACAATGGACTGCTGCGAAAAAATGAGACTGAAGATGTAAAGAAAACCTTTGGGGAAGCCTTCGGCATGGATCTGCGCGTAATAGATGCCGGCGACTTGTTTCTCAACAATCTAAAAGGGGTGACTGACCCGGAGAAAAAACGCAAGATAATCGGGAAGACTTTTATCGACGTTTTTTCAGAAGAAGCCAAGGCTCTAGGCAAGGCAAAGTACCTGGCACAGGGAACGCTCTACCCTGATGTAGTCGAAAGCATATCGCCGCTGGGAGGGCCTTCTGTAACCATCAAGACACATCACAATGTCGGAGGCCTTCCGGAGAAACTCCATTTTTCTTTAATCGAGCCTGTAAGGGAGCTGTTCAAAGACGAAGTTCGGGAGCTGGGCCACGAACTCGGGCTTCCCCTCCACATAGTCAACAGGCAACCGTTCCCGGGGCCGGGCCTGGCAGTCAGGATACTTGGAGCCGTAACCAGGGAACGAATAGAGCTTCTCCAGGAAGCCGACCTCAGGGTACAGGAAGAGGTGTCAAAGCTTGAAAACTACGCCTCTATATGGCAGTCATTTGCAGTGCTTCTTCCAATACAGACTGTGGGAGTAATGGGAGACGGGCGCACATACGAAAACGTTATAGCCCTGAGAGTAGTTGAAAGTAAAGACGCAATGACAGCCGACTGGTCGCGACTGCCCTACGATACGCTGGCAACAATATCCAGCCGAATAATCAATGAAGTTAGGGGCGTAAACAGGGTGGTATATGATATCAGCTCCAAACCGCCATCCACCATAGAATGGGAATAAGGCGCAGACCAGGCCTCGTGTCTGCCCTCTCTTCCCTGCCCCTGTCTCCCCGCTTCATCATTGGATATTCCGTGCTGGATATGATATTCTCTCCTGCCTTAGCCCGCATATCTCACACTTTTTCGAGCAGAAACGGTTCAGAGCGCTGTTAG
>CAZIXB010000037.1:5688-13412 GCA_964543205.1 uncultured Victivallales bacterium | reverse complement strand
AGCGGCAAGAGCACGTTGGTGGATGAAATTCTCAGACGGGCGTTGTTCAGGAAATTTTATGGCTCAAAAGAGCGTCCCGGCATTCACAGGCGGATTACCGGCGCGGGTAATTTTGACAAGGTAATAGTTATTGATCAGTCTCCGATAGGCCGCACTCCCAGGAGCAATCCCGCTACTTATACCGGGTCTTTCGGCGAAATACGAAAACTATTTGCTTCGACCCGCTCATCGAAGGTGCGCGGATACGGGCCTGGCAGGTTTAGCTTTAACGTCAAGGGCGGCCGGTGCGAAGCCTGCAAAGGGGACGGCATACTTCGGCTTGAGATGCATTTTCTTCCTGATGTTTATGTTACATGCGAGCAGTGCGGCGGAGAGAGGTATAACAGGGAGACATTGGAAATAGACTATAAGGGCATGAATATAGCCCAGGTCTTGTCTATGACCGTCAACGATGCGCTTGATTTTTTCGGCAATATACCAGCGGTGCAGCGGAGGCTCAGGACCTTATCCGAAGTCGGGCTGGGCTACCTGCAGCTTGGACAGCCGGCGACTCAATTGTCCGGAGGCGAGGCTCAGCGGGTAAAACTTGCTACTGAGCTGAGCAAGATGTCGACCGGAAGCACGCTGTACATGCTTGATGAGCCCACCACTGGACTGCATTTTGCCGACACGCATCGACTTCTGGATGTTCTTGGGCGTTTACGGGACGCAGGAAATACGGTAATAGTAATAGAACACAATCCGGATGTGATTAAATATGCGGATCATATTATTGATTTGGGACCCGAAGGCGGAGAGGGAGGCGGACGGGTTGTTGCGGCCGGTTCACCCGAGGAGGTAGCTGAGAGCATGGAATCGCATACCGGTAAACTGCTCAGGGAGATATTTGCAAAGACATGAGAAGCATAGCAGAAAAAGTTGCCCGCATTGCGGTGAATTCGACGGCCCTGGCGCTGATGGCAGGAGCATGGTGTTTTGCTTTGCATTTTTCTATTCCGCTTGTAACGGCAGCCGAAGAAGAAAATGCGCCCTACCTTAAGCCGGAAGCTGACTCAAAGAAACCGGAAGCTTCTGCTGATATCAAAGAGATCAGGGCTGCGGTTCACGATGGTCTTTTTGATCTTTCGTCGCGGATGATTAAGCGCGTTTTTCGCGAGAAAGATTTGAGCGACGAGGATGGACAGGAGGCTGTAATTCTGTTGCTTCATTCGTTTTACGAGCTGGGCCGTTACAAGGATATCATAGAGACCATTGAATCGAGCGAATACAGGGATTATCTTGAAGATGCTGCCGAGCAAAAGTTCTGGCTGGCAATGGCTTATCACAGGATGGGCGACTGTTCCAAGGCGTTGTCGCTCATTGCGGATTTTGTTGAATCCTATACTGAGAGCCCCCGTCATGGCGATGTTATTCGCTTGAAGTCGTGTTGTTACCTGGAGATGGACATGGTGGAGAAGGCGATTAAAACCTTCGAAGATTATGCTTCCGGTTTCACCAAAGATCCGGACTATTGCTCCAACATGCTCGAATGGGCGAAAATGTTGATTGAAAAAGAGGTGATGGAGCCAGCGGGGCGGATTCTTGGCATGATTCAGGAGGCAGGGTCGACCAACCCGGCCGTCCTGGAGAGCAGGTACTGGCTGGCCAGAATGCTTATTGATGAAGGCGAACTTGTCAAAGCTTCCGAATACCTGGACCAGGTGGCTGCAAGCGACGAGGTTGGAAGAGACATAAGGGCCAGGGCCTTGTATTCGAGAGCTCTCATTCACGGGGCTATGGATGAAACCGGGAAGGCTGAACTTGCATTGCGCGAGGCGAACAAGCTTGCCGTCGATGAGGATTTGAAGCGTAAAGGTCATTATGAACTGGGCGCAATGTTGCTGCGCATGAACAGGGCTGAGGAAGCTGCGCCGTTGTTGCGCTCTTATATTTCCGCCTATCCTGGCAATGAGATCTCGCGTCTTACCCAGTTGGAGTTAGCCAATGCTCTTGCTTCCGGGGGCAAGAATGAAGAGGCGATTGACGAGTTTACCACGTATCTTGAAACATTCACCAATACTATCGGCCGCGCGCGAGCTTACGAGGGAAAGGGCTGGTCGTTGATTGAGCTTGGCCGCCAGGGAGAAGCTGCGACGGCCTTTGAGAAAGCTTCAGGGCTTTACACACAGAGCCAGGACAAGGTCCGGTGTGTCTACAAGATGAGCGATGCATACATGGCAAACGGCCAGTATGATCTTGCCTGCGCCGGTTACTCCCGGATTCCGGATCAATTTCCCGGCAGCGAGATGGAACCACGGGCCCGGTTCCAGCTTGCCCATGGCCTGTTTATGAGGGGGTATATTAAGGAGGCGGAGGAAACATACGCGCTCCTTGTAGAGAAACATCCTGAACACCAGGTTGCTGCCGAAGCGTCTTTGAGGCTGCCTGAGTTGAAGCTGAAGATTGCAAGGGACGCCGAGGAAGAAGGGCGGCGCGCTGACGCGACCAGGGGTTATCATGAAGCTATCGACGGCTTTGAAAGTTTCATGAATTCTTACACCAACAGATCTCTTTATGCCGCCGCATTGCATGGCCGCGGGGTTGCGCGGTACAGGCTTTTCTGGTTCAGGAAGGCGCTTGAAGATTTTGAGAGAAGTGTTGCGGAATTTTCTGACCAGGAGTTTGCTGAGCAATCCTTTTACATGCGCGGCATGTGCTGGTATGGGATGGTGCAGGATGAAAAGGCGTTGAAGATATGGCATGAGTTTGTATCCAAATATCCCGATTCGGAACATGCTCCAGAGGTGTTATTCTGGGCGGCAAAAACGGAGTATAACAGGAGCGACTTTCCTGCCGCGCAGAAACATTTTGTTTTGATTGCGGATAAATACGGCCAGTCGCCATTAGCCGACGACGCCTTGTTATGGGCTGCGCGCGCGGCGATTGAGGGACAGGAGTTTGTGAAGGCTAACGAACTCCTGACTCGATTGATCAAGGCTTATCCGGAAAGCGGCCGTATTGCGGAGGCCAGGTTTGAGCAGGGCAACACGCTATCGGCTCTTGGTGAATTTGGTGACGCGATACTGGTTTTTGATGAAATTATAAACAAGTTTCCCGATAGCGACCTGGTTCCCGCGGCATGGGGCAGGAAGGGAGATTGTCAATTTGCGCTCGGAGGCGGACATCCGAAGCGGTACGAAGAGAGTATTGAGTCTTTCCGTATGGCAGCCAACAAACCTGGCGCCAGCCGGGGCCTGGTGTTGCAGGCCGAATACAAGATAGGGCGCAGTCTTGAGAAGCTCGGTTTAAAGGGAAAAGCCTTTGAACAATATTATTTAAAGGTTATTCTTCCTTATCTAGAAGAGCGTGAAAAAGGAGTATGGCATGGCGAGGCCCCGAAAGTATGGTTTTCCAGGGCAGCTTTCAATGCCGCGCAGATACTTGAAGAGCAGGAGAAGTGGCAGCAGGCGATATCTGTGCTTGAAAGGGTGGTAAACGCAGGGGTTCCAACTGCTGACGATGCGCGCGATAAAATAAAAAAAATCAGAGACAAGCATTGGTGGGTTTTTTAAGGCGAGAATGTCCGGTTATTGCTGATTCCGGGTCTGCAAGGGATGCCGAAGGGAGCGAATGAGATGTTTATTGAAATGGTGAAACAGGGCGGGCCTGTGTTGTGGGTTATCATGGCCGCCGGCCTTCTGGCATTTATTGTTTTTCTTGAGCGCGCTCTTCATCTTCATCGCGCGAGGATCAAATCCGAAGACTTTCTTAAGGGCATCATGAATATTCTGAGGCGGGGAAATGTTGCCGAGGCTTTGACCATATGCGAAGAAACCCCGGGGCCGGTGGCTTATATTGTCAAGACTGCCATTCTGCACAGGCAGGACGACAAAGACGGCATTCGCGCGGCGGTGGATGACGCGAGCACGGCGGAGATTTCTCGTATGGAGCGGCGATTGGTTGTTGTGGCAACTGTGGCGCAGATAGCACCCTTGCTGGGGCTTCTTGGAACTGTGTTGGGAATAGTGGAATCTGTATTGTTTATGCAGTCTCAGGCTCCGTTGGTACATTCTGCTGATATGCTTGGCGGAGTTTTCCGCGCTTTAATTTCAACAGCCGCCGGACTGACTGTTGCGATTCCATGCTATGCGGCGTTTAACCTTCTTATAGTCAAGATAGACAGGATTGTCCTTGATATGGAACGGTGCGCTTCGGAGATTGTGGCTTTTATTACAGGGGCGTTCGGCAATGGATCGGAAGGGCAGAAAAGCAATGAGTAGCGCAGCCGCCAGATCAAGGGGGCAGTTCAATATGACGGGTTTAAGAACCCGTTTTTTCCCGAAGAGCCGGATCGGGCACGGACTGGTAAGCATGGCGCCATGGTTCGATGTTTTGTTTCTCCTGTTTTTCTTTGTTTTGTTGCAGTCGACTTCGTCTTTCATTCTGCAGCCTGGGGTAACTATAGAGCTTCCGCGGGGGGAATTCACTGGAGGTTCTCATCCTGACTTGATTGCGGTTATTCTATATGTCGGCGGAGTTGGCGGGATACCGGGACGGGAAGTTGTTTTTTTTGACGACGAGCGCTTCGTGTTGAGCAATGAAGGCGATATGGAGCGGTTCAAGGAGGCGTTGGCTGCCAGGACAAACGGAAAAAAGGAAGTGGATCTTGTTTTTGAGGCAGACAGACGCATTCAACATGGCGCCATGGTTAAGCTGATGAACACTGCTGTTGAAGTCGGGGTAGACAGGGTGAATTTTGCTCAGAGACCGGAGCATCCGATAGAATGAAAAAGCGTTTTTTAAGACCTGTTTCCGGTTCCGTCGGGGCATTTATTGGTATGCCTACCTTGTTGATTGCGGCAGGTTGGGTCGGACTGTGGTTTCTCTGGCCTTCAGGCGCGTTGCCTGCGCGCATTGGCCCGAAGCGTTTGGCGAAAACGGATGTCAGGTTCATACAGATCGATTACAGCAAGGATCGAATGTACACTGATCCCACCGCGATGCTGCTGCCGTTTCGTTATGGTTTCGGGGATAACCTGGCACAGAGCAGACCGGCGCCTGAGCCTGTGGGTTTGAGGCGTATCACAGAATCGCTATACCTGGAGAATTCCGGCGCGCATCGCAGCGGCATTTCGAATTCTGTCTGGGTTATCAAGCCGCAGAACACGCGATTTAACTGCGGTTATGATCGTCCTGATGTTTTTGGGAAGGATGTTGTTCCTGATATGAGGCTCAATATAAGGGTTTCTCCGGGTCTCAAAGAAAGGGGGTTTACTCTTCCGTCTGATCAGTTCAGTGAAATTCAAGGTGACGAGGCATGGTCTGTGGAAGCGGCCGTGGAAATTAATTCTGCCGGGCGAGTTGAGCATGTTTTTCTTGACAGGGGTTCCAAGGCGGGAAATCCGGGCGCAAGGTTGATCAGGATTCTTCGGAAGGCATATGTAAAGGAACCCGGGCCGGAAATAACCGGCAGAGTAATTGTTAACTATGGTCTGAGGTAAATTGTTGTGGGAAAAATTCCGATAATCAGATGGAATTCGAACAGCCGGTCGAAAATTATCGACTGCCTGATTAATCGCGACGCGGTCAACCGCCGAGCGGAAGAAGCTGCCGAAAGAATCCTGAGAGATGTTCAGCGCAGGGGCGATCCGGCTGTGTGCGATTATGCCGCAAAATTTGACGGTGTTGTTCTTGAGCCGGGGCAGCTCGAGTTGCCGGGCGAGCAATTGAATGATTGCGCAACCCGAACCGGCAGGGACTTTCGCGAGGCTGCCAGGGCCGCGCACAAGAGGATTCGTGAATTTTCCAGGGCCGGGATGAGGCCCGACTGGAGCATTAAGGGTGGCTGCGGCGAATTGATGGGCGAAAAGATGACGCCTTTTGACAGGGTTGGAATTTATGTTCCCGGCGGGACAGCGCCACTGGCTTCATCGGCGCTTATGACGGTTACTCTGGCAAGGGTGGCGGGTGTGCGGGAGATTGTTGTCTGTACTCCGTGTGATTCCGACGGACGTGTTGATCCGCACATACTTTATGCTTTGAAGATAAGCGGGGCCACAGAGATCTACCGTGTTGGAGGTGTTCAGGCCATAGGCATGCTTGCATACGGCACAGAATCCGTCCGTAAGGTTCAGAAGATTGCAGGCCCGGGTAATGCCTATGTCACGGCCGCAAAGCGGCAGGCATACGGTCATGTCGCCCTGGATCTTGTTGCAGGGCCCAGTGAAATTGCGATTCTTGCCGATGATACTGCTTCTGCTTCAGATATTGCAGCTGATCTCCTTTCGCAGGCGGAACATGGAACAGGCGAGGAGAAGGCTCTTCTTGTTACCGACTCTGCGGATCTGGCGTATGCTGTCAGGCGCGAACTGGCAAAGCAGAGCGCAACATTGACTCGAAGAGGTCCTGTGGGAAAGGTCATGAAAAATGGCATGGCGCTGGCGATTGTAAAGGATCTTGAGGCAGGCATGGAATTGTGTAATCGTTTTGCTCCTGAGCACTTTGAAATCCAGGTTAAGAATCCTTCAAGGTGGCTGAAGCGTGTGACTGCTGCCGGCGCTGTTTTCCTTGGCCGCTGGACTCCCGAAACAGTCGGTGATTTCATAGCCGGTCCAAGCCACGTTTTGCCTACAGGCGGGGCGGCGTCCAGTTTTTCGGGTTTGACTGTTGATGATTTTCGCCGCCGGACAAGTTTTGTAAAATATACGCGCAAGGCTTTGAAAGAAGCTATGCCGCACATCGAGGCTTTTGCTTGTGTCGAGGGCCTTGATGCCCATGGCCGTTCTGCCAGGATAAGGTTCGAGAGACAGCCCGGCCATTGAAAACAGTCCCGCCTTTTGGAATGAGCAGGAAAAATCGAGCGAAGATTCATATAGTACAAGTGAATAAATCCTAGCCAACAATATTTGAAATTAATTTCCGTGTGAAACGGTGTTTTGTGTGTTCAGTGTTTTTTTGTGGCGCGAGTGTTCAGGTTAAGGAGCTAAACATGGGCGATTATATTCGACAATCTGTCAGAGATATGGATGGGTACGTTCCAGGCGAACAACCTAAGGACTCTGATTATATAAAGCTTAACACAAACGAGAATCCCTATCCACCTTCGCCGGAGGTCCGGCAGGTATTGAAGGAATTCGGTGTTGATCGATTGCGGCGATATCCGGATCCGGTATGCGCCGAGCTCCGGGATGCCATTGCAGAGGTTCACGGTTGCCGGGCCGAGCAGGTTTTTGTGGGCAACGGGTCTGACGAAATCCTTTCCCTTTGCACAAGGGCTTTTGTGGATAACACGCAGGCTGTAAGTTATTTTGAGCCTTCCTATTCTCTTTATAGGACGCTGGCTGAGATCCGGGATGTGAGCGTTGAACCTGTCGAGCTTGGGGTTGATTTCCAATGGCGTTTTCCCAATACGGTCAACGCCGGCGTTTTTTTTCTGACAAATCCGAGCGCTCCGACCGGGATTTTATATCCTCGCGAACGGGTGGCGGAATTCTGCAGATCTTTTGACGGAGTTGTTGTGTTAGACGAGGCCTATGTTGATTTTGCGTCGGCAGACTGCGTGTATCTTGCTTTGGAGATGGAAAATGTTCTTTGCATGCGGACGTTTTCCAAATCGTTTTCGCTGGCGGGTATCCGCGCGGGGTATGCTATTGGCAGTCCCCTGCTTGTGAATGCTTTGTTCAAAATCAAGGATTCCTACAATGTTAATATGATATCCCAGTTGCTTGCTCTTGCGGCTATCCGGG
>CAZIXB010000037.1:0-5678 GCA_964543205.1 uncultured Victivallales bacterium | reverse complement strand
TATATGCGCCGGAATGTGGAGCGTATTAAGAAAAGCAGGGGCTATATGGCCCGTGAACTGGAGCGCCTTGGATTTTTTGTGTTTCCTTCGGAATCAAATTTCTTATGGGCACGCCATAATTCTATTGAGGCAGCCGTGCTTTTTGAGAAACTGAGGCAGAACCGCATATTGGTGCGGCGTTTTCCCGGGGCCAGGACCGGAGAGTATCTCAGGATTACTGTGGGGTCTGAAGATGAGACGGAGCAACTTGTTGGCGCTATGCGGATAATTTGCGGTTGATCAAAGCAATATTTGCGGCATGTGCCGCGCTGAAAAACGGAGAAAGAGTCATGACCGAAACAAGGAAGAAGAACCGATTGCGTAAGGCGAAAGTGGAACGAAAAACAAGAGAGACGGATATCCGGGTGGCGCTTTCTATTGAAGGCAGCGGGAGATGCGATGTTGAAACGGGGATTCCTTTTATGGATCACATGCTGGAGTTACTGGGAAGGCATTCGGTGATGGATTTGACTGTGAAGGCATCCGGCGACCTTGAAGTGGATTATCACCATACAGTGGAAGATCTCGGACTGGTCCTTGGAGAGGCGCTTGACAATGCCCTTGGGCAGCGGCGAGGGATAACGCGTTTTGGATGGAGTATGGTTCCCATGGATGAATCGTTGAGCAGGGTTGTAATCGATCTTGGAGGACGGCCGTTTCTTGTTTACGAGATGGCTTGCAGGAAGAGAAAGATCAGGGATTTTGATTTAAATCTTATTAATGAATTTTTCCGCGCATTTTGCGCTAATGCGCGGATGAACCTGCATATTTGTCAGTTGTACGGTTCTGAGCCCCACCATGCGCATGAATCGGTTTTCAAGGCGGTTGCCAGGGCCTTGCGCCTGGCATGCGCGGTTGATGAAGATGCGTCCGGGGTTCCGTCCACAAAGGGGAAGATATAGGGTCATTGGTTATTAGTTATCGGCGGGCGCAGCCACGCCTTCGCTCAGATAGCTTCGGCGGGCGCAGCCACGCCTTCGCTCAGATAGCTTCGGCGGGCGCAGCCGCGCCTTCGCTCAGATAGCTACGGCGGGCGCAGCCGCGCCTTCGCTCAGATAGCTTCGGCGGGCGCAGCACGAGAGGGTGTGAAATTTGGGGAGGAGAGTTGATATGTTTACGGTTATTCCGGCGGTTGATATTAAGTGCGGTAAATGTGTGAGGTTGATACAGGGGCGGCCGGGCGAGGTGACGGTTTATTCAGATGATCCTGTTGAAATGGCGAGGAGGTGGGCGTCTGATGGCGCGGGAAGGCTTCACGTTGTCGATCTTGACGGCGCGTTTAAGGGAACTTCAGTTCATAACGACATAGTTAAAAGGATATGCGCGGCTGTAGATATACCTGTTCAGCTTGGAGGGGGGTTGCGGACCGAAAGCGATGTACAGCGAGCGCTGGAATCCGGTGTGGATACGGCCATTATCGGCACCAAGGCTGCGACTGATCCCGGTTTGATCAAAGCTCTGGCTGAGCGTTTTGGGAATTCCATTGGAGTCGGCATTGATGCCAGAGACGGAGAGGTTATGATCAAAGGATGGGCCGAGGGTTCAGGAATCAGCGCTGTGGAAGTTGCTCGAAAGATGGATTCGTATGGGGTGGCAAGGATTATATACACGGATATATCCCGGGATGGAATGCTCACAGGTGTTAATCTTGAAGCTGTAAGAGAACTTTGCGTCTCTGTAGGATGTGAAATCATCGCGTCAGGCGGGGTCGGCAGCATTAAAGATGTGGAAAGCCTTAAGTCTTTAAAGCTTGGTAATCTCGCTGGTGTAATAGTCGGCAAGGCGCTTTATGAAGGAAAGATAAGTCTGGAAGGGAGTGGATGCTGATGTTGATGGATGTTAGAGAAACCAGGCTTGCCGATGGCATGCGGGTAGTTACTTCGAGGATACCAAGGGTTGAAAGCGTATCCATCGGCGTATGGGTTGGCGTAGGAGCCAGGCACGAGAGCGCAAAAGTCTCCGGCATAAGCCATTTTATTGAACACCTGTTGTTTAAGGGCACCGGCAGGAGGACGGCGGGTGAAATTTCGCGTTCCATAGAGGGGCGCGGCGGTTATCTTAATGCGTTTACCCAAGAAGAGAACACATGTTATTACGCCCGTGTTCCCAGCGAAAGAATATGGTCTACATTGGACGTTCTGCTGGATATGTATGTTAACGCTTCCCTTGATGAGACTGAGATCGAAAAAGAGAAGAACGTGATCATTGAAGAAATAATGATGTATCGCGATCAACCTCAACATGTGGTGCAGGACAATCTTTCTGTTGCTTTGTGGGAGGATCACCCGCTCGGCAGGCCTATTATAGGAAGCGCTGAAAGATTAAAGAATATCCGCCGGAGCGACCTTGTCTCTTTTCGCGACGGCAAGTATGTTTCCGGGAATACCGTAGTTGCATTTGCCGGTCGCCTTGAACATGACAAGTGCGTTAAGAAAGTGCGGCAGTTGACACAGGCAGGCCGGCCGGGCAGGCGTTCAACCTGCAAAAAGGCCACGCCGGAAGTTAAGCAAAAGCATATCATCCGGGAGAACCGTGATATTGAACAGGTGCATGCCGCAATTGGAATCAGGCTTTTCGGATACAGCGATGAACGCCGGTATACTTTGAAAGTCCTTAGCGCTGTCCTGGGTGAGAACATGAGTTCGCGTTTATTTCAGAGAATCCGCGAAAAACACGGTCTTGCCTATTCAATTCATTCGGGTACGCATTTATACAAGGATACCGGCGCTCTTCTTATTGCCGGAGGTCTTGTCAGGAGCAGGTATGGGAAGGCAATTGAGCTTGCTGCCGTGGAATTGCGCAAGTTGAAGGACAAAGATGTGTCGCGCGCGGAACTGCGCCGGGCAAAGGATTATGCAACCGGCCAACTAAAACTGGGCATGGAGAGCACCAGCCACCAGATGATCAGAGCAGGCGAGAATCTCATCTCTCACGGCCGTTTCATGGAACCTGAAGACACTATAGCGGCCATAGAGAAAGTCAGCGCCGAGGATATACGCAAACTTGCTTGTAGTGTGCTGACGCCTGAAAGAATCAGCATATCTCTGGTTGGAAAGGAGCTTGGCGAGATGGATGACCGGCGGACTGTGGATTGTATGAGTATTCTGGGTTAGCGCGCAGGATTATACTACCCTGGACTGAGAAAGCTCTGAATACAGGTTAAAAAGGTCTATCATGCGGGTAGAGCAGAGACGGCCACTTGTGGGAATAGTTCTGGTCTTTATGTCGGGTATTCTATCTGCGAATATCGCGGATGGAATGATCCTGGCCTCATGGATTCCTGTCGCTGTTTGTGTATGCGCTGGTTGGCTGGCTTTTCTTGGCCAGTATTGTTTTTCGCGTGCTCGCGCGGTTGCTTCTGCTGTGTCTTGTTTTTTTGTCTATTCATCTGTTTTTTTTCTCGGGTTTGCAATGGATCATGGCAAGGAGAGCGAAGCCTGCCGGGAATCCATGCTCTTGATTTCCCGGTGTGCTGAAACTGGTGACATGGTCAGGATCGGGGGGATTGTTTCCAGCCATCCGGAAATTCGCCGACTGGAAGATTCCGGCCGCCGGATGAGCGCATTTAGATTTTCACCGCGCACGATGGCATGTGGATGCAGAAAGTGGAAGCTTAATGGCGTGATGATTCGCTGCAACCTGTTTGGATTGCCCGGAGCTCGAAATCCGCGTTACGGCGAATATTGGGAATTTAGCGGAAGGCTGAAGGCATTTCCGCCTTTAGCCCGCATATCTCACACTCCTCCGGCGGAAACAATTGATAGCGCCATTATTGCAAGCCCAAATCGTTTTACCCGATCTTGCGGTGTGTTCACACAGCTTCGTCCGGTTAAACCGATTTTGCCCGGCACTAACAGCGCTCTGAACCGTTTCTGCTCGAAAAAGTGTGAGATATGCGGGTTAAGCGCCGACGAAATCGAATTTCTGGAAAAGGGCGGCATTACCGGACATGGGATGACCCTTGTTCGGTTGGCCGACCGCTTTCATGTAAGCGGCGACATGGAAAGCGCCACATTCAAGGGTAGAAGCACCTGGTCGGGCTTAAAGCAGCGAATTTACGCAGCCAGAGCGGCAGGATCTGATTTGCTTGGCCTCGGTGTGGAAGATTTTCCTCTGTCCGTATCAATCACCCGCGCTTTGCTGCTTGGCTATCGTTCCGGTGTGCCCTCTGATGTCCGTTCACTTTTTGCCGAGACAGGGACTTTACATGTCTTTGCTATATCCGGTCTGCACGTTGGGATAGTGGCCGGGATTATAATTTTTCTACTGAGAGCTGCAAGGGTTTCAAGGATCCACTGGTTTTTTGTTCTCGCTCCGTGTCTTGGGATCTATATTGTATTGACCGGGGCTAATCCAAGCGCAATTAGAGCGGGAATTATGGCGCTGGCTTATTTCGGCGCCTATTTAGTCGGCAGGAAAGGCGACGTGTTATCGGCTCTTGCATTGTCCGCTCTTGTGATCCTGGTGATTTCGCCGGGGCAGATAATGATGCCCGGTTTTATTTTCTCCTTTGCAGTTGTTGGGGGACTTCTTTCTATATATCCCTTCTTTAACGCTGCGGTCAGAAGATATACTGATCCGGATCCGTTACGGCTTGAAGCTGAGCGATGGTGGAAACGTATACCGCGTGTCTGTAGCGGGTACGCACTTGCCCTGGCGGGACTTTCGGTATCTGCCTGGCTGGTGTCGGCTCCTCTGACCGCAATTTTCTTTGAGAGGGTAAGCCCAGTTGCGTTGCTTGGCAATCTGTTTGTTGCTCCGCTGACTTTTTTGATAGTCCTTACGGCTTCTCTATCGGTTGTCTGCGGTTCTGTTGCGGGGTCTATTGGCAGCATATTCAACCATGCAAATGTTGCCTTTACATCTTTGTTGCTATGGATAATCGGCAGCGTAAGGGATCTGCCTATGGCAACGCTGAAAGTTGCAAGGCCGTCTGTGTGGATGGTTGCGTTGTGGTATTTATTGCTTGCTGTTGGTGTTGCGTACATGCGGTGGAAATCAGATCCTGGGCCGGTGGGGAAGCGGTAGGCGGCAAGGGTGAGAGGGTGGGCAGGGGGGCTAATGATGGGGGAAAGCGGGTCGGATTTCTTCTATTAGTCCTTTGTTGTTGATTTTTACAGTTGTTTCTCTCGGGCGTCTTTGTCCGATGGCAAGGAGGTTGAATGACCGGGAGATTTTTCTTTTTCTGTCCGAGATGAAATCTGTAGACAGGTTATGTCTTTTCTTTATCTCTGACTGGAGATGTTCGGCATCCGGGCTGATTATGACTGTAGTATAGCCATCGTTTGAGTCTTTCAGGGCCGTGTCAAATTGCCTCAATTTGTCTATGACCGCCGGGGCTTTTACGCATGGGGCGAAGACAAGTCTGTAATTGGCTCGCCCGGACTGGTGTGGAGATATGGTTTTGCCCTGTATAGTTACAGCGCTGAAAACGGGGCATTTGTCTCCTTTTTTCAAGCCTGTTTTTTCATTGGGCCAGAGTCTATTTTGCATTACAGCGGGAAGCCGTCTGCGAATTGCTTTTTCGATGGAAAAGCAGTGTGTTTTTATCAAGCTTGTCAGGCCGTAGCCCGTGAGCATGCCTCCGTAGACATCGGATATCCAGTGCGCTTCGTGGACCACCCGCGACAATCCTGTAA
>CAZIXB010000036.1:0-14160 GCA_964543205.1 uncultured Victivallales bacterium | reverse complement strand
AGTTCAATACCGGCTCCTGATGTCTGAGAACAAGCTTTCCGAAGGCCTCCCGGTCTTCGTTGGCCGCAAGTTTCATCAGTATTTCATCGGATTGGCCGGCGAATCCGTTATGTCTTCCATTTCCGGTCATTTCACTTTGTTTCCAGAATGAAGAATCAATTTGATCCATTCGATTCTCCGGGGGCGAGCAGGAGGCAGATTACACCATGAGAGGCCGGAAATATCAAGCGAGAAGCCGCAATTATGCCGCTATCAATTGTTTCTGCCGGAGGAGCCGTATAGACATACTGCAATCTGGCGTTTTGCCAATTTGTGCCCTCACAGTGGCGCTATCCGCGCTTGCAGCAGGAATTTTGTGAGATCTGCGTGTTAACCTTTATTTCTTCCTTCCCGGTTGTGTGTCAGGGGCAGGGCTTGCAATATTCCTTCATTGTTGTTCACAAAACCCATATGTTTGCTTACGATAATGCCGCTGCAAGAGCTGCCTATCTTCCTTCGCCACATTTCATTGCCTGTGCTGTTGTCAAGCGCCACTATTTCTCGGCGGTCAGCGGCATCTACGGCATAAATCCGGCCATTATCAAACGCCAGATTTCCACAGCCTCCCACCTGCGCTTTCCATTTCAGATCTCCGGTGCGGGAATCATAGGCTCGAATGTCCATGCTCCTGGCAAACAGACTGCCGCCGGCCAGTTCCATTTTGAGGAAAGAAGGCATTCTTTTCTGCCATAAGACTTTGGTCATGTCGCTTGTCCGGCACTGGATGTAACCTCCGTATGAGCCGTTCCAGGCCATGTAAACCCTGTTGCCGGATTCGCGCACCGTGAAAGCCCCGCGTATGCGGCTGTTGCCGGATAATGAAGCGGTGCGCTCAAGTTTGCCGTTATCGGCCGATAAGATATGGAAACTGCCGCCGCTTGCCGTGAGAACTTTGCCGTTGCTGTAAGACGGTGGTGAAAGTCTTGAGGCCGAGTTGATTGTGGCGGTCCATTTGAGAGTTCCGGCTGTTGCGTCCCGGCAGATTATCGTTCTGTCCAAAGCCCAGCAGATTTTGTCCTCAGCCAGAAGCGGCGCCGAAGGACCGGGCCAACCTGAGCTTTGCGTCTCCTGCCTCCAGAGAAGACTGCCGTCTTTTTCCGAGAGAGCCGCGCATAGCCATTTTTGCCTGTCAAGGGTATACAGTAAATACAGGCGGCCGCTGCCGGCAGTCATTTTGGCCGAGGCCATCCTGAAATCGCTTTTCCAGATTACCTGTCCGGAACGATCGTTTACGCAGACAACATGCCAGAGTTTATCAGAATCACCAGTGTTGGATGCGGTTTCTTCGCGTCTCAACACAAAGAGCCTCCCGCCATGCGAAACCGGGTAGGAAGGCGCAATCGCCTGCGAGACAGCCACGCGCTGAAGGTTCCATCCCGCATTCATTTCAGCGGGATTATTATCATGGTCTGAATGATGCGCCGCAATGAATACGCTTGCAATAAGCAGCGCGCCAGCGAATACGCCAGCGGCCGCTCGGTGAGCAGCGCGAATACGCCGGGCCCGCTTGATTTCCCCGCTGATTCGCGGCCAGATTTGTTCAATGTTACTCATATCTACCAGTTCATACGGACCTCGCAGCAGGAAAGTGACATTTTTTTCGGAGCATTGTTCGAGATATTTCACAATACCCACGCTCTCACTAGCCCGCATATCTCACACTTTTTCGAGCAGAAACGGTTCAGAGCGCTGTTAGCGCCGGGCAAAATCGGTTTAACCGGACGAAGCTGTGTGAACACACCGCAAGATCGGGTAAAAAGATTTGGGCTTGCAATAATGGCGCTATCAATTGTTTCTGCCGGAGGAGTGCGAGATATGCGGGCTAGTAAATTCTGTGAGATATTCGGGGCTAGTCAGAGATTTGGAAGGCATTACTAAGTAAAGCGTAGGGTGGTAATGGAGCAGAATGTTGCGTAGTATACTTTTTAAGTCAGACTATTTATGTGTCGCGAATAATCCAGGTTATATATTTTTAAAATACCAGAAGAAATTTCTGGGAGGCTGAGACGGAGACAGGAAATGATAAATCAATGTCCGGCGCCGGGGCAGAACATGGTTCTTTACAAAGGCGACAGAATTGCTTTTGAAATGAGCCTTTCCGAACCGCTTGATGGCAGGGCTTATCTTCGCACTACGCTTGGACGCCGCGCGATAACCGCCAATGAAATAATCGAGCATGTCGAGCGGGGCAGCCCCTTTGCCGCGCGCGACTGGCATGACGTCAGGATGCGCAAGGTTAGCCAGACCACATATCGGGTCACTATGCCGTTAACGGAAGTGGGAATATCCAAGGCAAAGTGCCTTTTTATTCCATCAGGGGAAAACCAACCTCTCTGGCCGGAGGGGGATAACATTACGATAAAAGTCGAACCGGCAGTAGGCTTTGCGGCCAACACAATATACTCGGCTTTTGTGCGGCAGTTCGGGCCGGACAAGTCGCGGAAAGATACTGGCTCGCCGGATCCCGCTATCGAAAAGCTTGAAAAAACGGGTTACACGGTTATACCGCCCTCGGGAAAATTCAGGGACCTTGCGAAGGAACTTGATTTCATTATCGGCGAGATGGGTTTCAGGATTATACAGCTCCTTCCGATTCATCCTGTGCCCACTACCTATGCTCGCATGGGCCGGTTCGGCAGCCCGTTTGCCGCGCTGGATCTTATGGCTGTTGATCCCGCGCTGGCCGATTTTGACCAGGGCGCAACCCCGCTGGGCCAGTTCCGTGAACTTGCCGGTGAAATTCACGCCAGGGGAGCACAGCTATTTCTCGACATGCCCATAAACCATACCGGGTGGGCATCGAAATTGCAGAATCAGCATCCGGAATGGTTTGCCAGAGATGAGAACGATGCTTTTGAATCTCCGGGAGCATGGGGGATTACCTGGGAAGATCTTGTCAAACTAAGTTACCGGAGTCTTGATTTGTGGAAATATGTTGCCGATGTATTCCTGTTCTGGGCCCGGCAGGGTGTCAACGGGTTCAGGTGCGACGCCGGGTACATGCTGCCTTTGATGGTGTGGGAATATGTTGTGGCGAAAGTCAGGCGCGAGTATCCGGATACGGTTTTTATTCTCGAAGGGCTCGGCGGCAAAATAGAGACAACAGAACTGCTCCTGGGCAAAGCGGGTCTGAACTGGGCTTATTCCGAGCTGTTCCAGAACTATGACCGCAGGCAGATAGAGGACTACCTGCCGCTCTCCATCCGGATATCGCAGACCAAAGGATCTCTTGTTCATTTTTCCGAGACTCACGACAACAACAGGCTCGCATCGAAATCGAATACTTACGCCAGGATGCGGACGGCCCTTGCCGCGCTTTGTTCCCATAGCGGGACGTTCGGCATTACCAACGGGGTTGAATGGTTTGCCGATAAGAAAATTGACGTGCATGGTTCGCCGCCGCTGAACTGGGGCGCCGAGGAGAACCAGGTTCAATTTATCAGGCGTCTCAACAGAATCCTGGAAGGACATCCCGCGTTTCACGGCCGCGTAAATATGCGGCTTGCGCATACTTCAACGGATAACGCTATAGCTCTTCTTCGCGAGCCGCCAAACGAGCCGCAGAGCCTTGTTCTGATTCTGGCCAACCTTGACGACGAGCGGCAAAACGAGGTCTGGTGGAAGACAGAGGACTTTGATGTGTCAGCCGGACAGGCGGCCGACCTGGTTGAAGGCTGTGCCCGCGGTGATTTCAGGACGGGCGGTGATTACTCCGGCTGTTTGCTACGCCCGGGCGAAGTCGTCGCCTTGAGCCTTAACCGGGACGATTTAAAAAAGGTCGACAATGTTTCGCTGAGCAGTTTCGGATCCGAAGCGTGTATGCAGCAGCGCAAAAAAGCAAAGGCCATGGAGATTATATCCAGTTTAGGTTCGAGGCATTCGATCGAACAGCTTGACCTTGACGCGGAAGCCGACAAGTTGGCTGATAATCCTTTTGAGTTCTGCAGGAAATGGAAAGGAGAGGCTTCTTACGGGGAAATCATCTCCTGGAACTGGCCGTGGGATACGCGGAAAACCGCGATGCTGCCGCCTGAAGGGGCGCTGGCGCTGGCCGCCGGTTCGCCGTTTGTGTTTGAGCTTAAAGACAAGGCAGGGATTCTTCAGAGAGAAGGCGGCATACAGGGAAAAAACGGCGCTTATTTTGCGGTTGTATTCCCTGCGGGCGAATTCAGAGGCAACAGAAAACTCGACCTGCATTTAAGCGTATACCAAGACGGAACCGTCCGGGAATCGGTAAGCCCGGTTTTACAGCTTGCCCGGAATCTGCCCGATGTTTCGACGGTTTTTTCGCGGGACAAGGTTGTCAAAAAGGAAAGTTATGCCCTGTGCGCCAACGGGCGAGGCGCCATGGCCCGGGTCAGCGGTCAGTGGGCACAGATCAGATCTCAGTACGACGCAATGCTGGCGGCAAACCTTGACCCTGACCGGCCAACCGATCCGCACGTGATGTTGACCCGATGCCGCGCCTGGCTTGTCAACCAGGGCTATTGGCAGGAGCTTAATATCGACTTCATGGAGACTTTTGGAGCCGATGGCGGGCGTTGTGCGAGCTGGCGGTTCCGGCTGCCATGCGGGAGAGGCAAGTTTGTCGGGCTTACGGTGAATCTTGAAATGATCCGGGGCGAGAATGCCGTGTTGTTGGATTTTTATCGGCATCCGTCCGGCTCTCGAAGAGAAACACAGGCAGACAATCTGCCTGTTGACCTTATCATTCGTCCCGATATCGAGGATCGGAGTTGCCACGGAAAGACAAAGGCATTTCAAGGTCCTGAAGAGCATTGGCCGGGACAAATTGAAGCGCGCCGCAATGGTTTTACTTTTGCTCCTGATCCGGCAAGGAAACTGGATATGGCCTGTTCGGACGGAAGCTTTGTTTTCGAGCCCGAGTGGACATATATGGTCGAACATTGTCTCGACGGAGAACGCGGATTGGACGATTGTTCGGATCTTTTCGGACCGGGTTATTTCAAATTTTCACTGGAAGGTGGACAAACAGTGAACATCTGTGCGGCTGTAAATGCCCAGGCGGACGCGCATCCGGATCGAGGCGGCCAGTCCTGCGGCGATGAAGGCGGCCGGAAGCCCCTTGTGGAGATGACGAAAAAAGCTATTGACGCTTTTGTTGTCGACAGGGATGGTCTGAAAACTGTTATTGCCGGCTACCCGTGGTTTCTCGACTGGGGACGCGACACGTTGATTTGTCTGCGCGGCATGATATCCGCGGGCATGTTAAAAGAGTCGGAGATGATTCTAAGGCAGTTCGCCCGCTTCGAACAAGGCGGAACGCTCCCCAACGTGATTTACGGAAATGACGCCTCCAATCGAGACACATCCGACGCGCCGCTGTGGTTTATTGTCGCGTTGGAAGACTATGTTGCCGCAGCCGGCACGGCGGAGATTCTTGATGCCGATTGCGGCGGCAGGACAATACGCGATGCGGTGGATTCAATCATTTGCGGCTACATGGCCGGAACACCCAACGGGATCAGGATGGATCCCGGATCTTCGCTGGTTTTCAGTCCCTCCCATTTTACATGGATGGACACGAACCATCCGGCTGGCTCGCCAAGGGAAGGATATCCTGTAGAGATCCAGGCACTCTGGTATCGGGCGCTTTCCTTTGCAGCGGAGCAAATGGCCCGCAAGGATCTTGCCCTGAGAGCGGACAAAGTCGCCGGTTCCATGGTCGAACACTATTGGAACAGACGGCTTGAAGGCACAGACTGGTTATGCGACTGTCTGCATGCCGAAGCCGGGCAAAGCGCCCGTGATGGCGCACCGGACGATGCCTTGCGCCCGAACCAGTTGTTTGCCGTGACTATGCAGGCTGTAAAGGATAAAGGAATAGCGGGCAAGGTGATTTCCTCTTGTGCGGAACTTCTTGTGCCTGGAGCCATCAGAAGCCTTGCGGACAGGCCTGTAAGGTTCTCGATGCCAGTCAGGAGCGGTGGCCGCCTGTTGAACGATCCGGAAAAGCCATACTGGGGAATTTATTCCGGAGACGAGGACACCAGGCGCAAGCCAGCGTATCATAACGGCACGGCTTGGACATGGCTGTTTCCGACATATTGTGAAGCCGTATCTATGGTTTACGGCCGATCAGGGGCCGGACTGGCGCGTTCGCTGCTGGCCGGCAGCGCAGAGATAATGGAAAGCGGATGTATAGGTCAGATTCCGGAGATTCTTGACGGCGATGCGCCGCACAGGCAGAAGGGATGCGGAGCCCAGGCATGGAGCGTTACCGAGCTTTATCGTATCCTTGCCAAGTATACGTAAACTTAATAACTTGGGATAAAGAGAAAGAAATCAAAAACGCATCTTTGCGGGGGTTGCCTGCCAGGGCGGGTGAATGTTTGACAACTTGAAGATGCTGAAGATTCGGGGAGTTAACCGGATGAAAAAGGAAAAAATAGAAACATGAACAGCGAGGACATTACCAAGCTTCAGCTTTTTAACGTGGCCCCGGCAATGCCCGAGAAGCTTCGTTTTCTCGAGACACTTTCATATAATATGTGGTGGTGCTGGAATTCGAATGCAGTTGAGCTTTTCAGGCGTATCAATCCGGAGGTATGGCGCAGTTCGAACCATAATCCATTGAAGTTTTTTACGCAGATTCCCCAGGAACGTCTTGAGGAGCTTGCCGGAGACAGCGCCTTTCTCTCGCACTATGAGGAGATCAAAGAACGGTTCTTCAAGGAAATTCCCGATACCGGCATGTGCGGGCTGCCGGTGAACAGCCGGAGTATTGCATACTTTTCTCTTGAATACGGCATACACGAGAGCATTCGTCTTTATTCCGGGGGGCTTGGTTGCCTGGCCGGAGACCATCTTAAAGCCGCTTCAAGCATAGGCATGCCAATGGTTGGTGTGGGTGTGATGTATCGTAGCGGATATTTTCAGCAATATCTCAATGCGGACGGCTGGCAGCAGGAAGCGTATCCCGAAAACGAGGTGCATCGTCTTCCTTTGAAAAAGGCGTGCAGGGGAGAAAACCAGCAAGTGAAGGTAAGTCTTCCACTGCCAGAAGGAGCGCTCCATGCAACCGTGTGGGAGCTGGATGTAGGGACTGTTCCTCTCTTTCTTCTGGATGCAAACATTCCCGACAATCCTCCGGAGCTGCGCCGCATTTCGCATCAGCTCTACGAAGTGGACAAGCAGTTGAGGCTTCGGCAGGAACTTCTTCTTGGCTTAGGCGGCATGAAGGCTTTGATTAAACTAGGCTACGAACCGCCGGCCTGTCATATGAACGAAGGCCATGCGGGTTTTGTTGCGCTGGGCCGCATCTCGCATATGGTCAAGGACAAAGGTTACAGCTTTGACGAAGCTTTTGAAATAACCCGTCGGACAAATGTTTTTACTACCCACACTCCGGTGCCGGCGGGCAACGAGACGTTTGACAGGGAACTTGTGAAGCGCCACCTTGATGCGCTAAGCGAGGGTCTTGGCATAGACGCAGGCGCCGCTGTAGAATGGGGGATGGCTCCGGGTCAGCAGGATCATCATCATTTTACAATGACAATCCTGGGGCTTCGGATGTCAAGGTTTTCCAACGCGGTAAGCAGGTTGCATGGAAAGGTTTCCAGGAACATGTGGAGCCACCTGTGGCCCGGCAGGCCGGAGGATGAGATACCACTGGATCATGTGACCAACGGGGTACACCTGGCATCATGGCTTTCACCGGAGAACGCATCGCTTTTTGACAGGTATGTCGGCAACGAGTGGAGAATAAAGCCGTCAGACAAGAAATCAGTGAAACGGATAAACCAGGTTCCGGATGTTGAGCTGTGGCGCGCGCACGAGATGTCTCGATCCCGCCTTATCAGGGTTGCCAGGGACTTTGGCGTCAGTCAATATTCGCGGAGGCATTCGACAAGCGCGGAGATATCAAAAATCAAGTCTGTTCTGAACCACAATACCCTTACGCTGGGCTTTGCCAGGAGGTTTGCAACCTACAAGCGGGCAAACCTTCTGCTGCGAGAACCGGAAAGACTCAGGGCAATTCTGACAAACCCGGACATGCCGGTGCAGATGATTTTCGGGGGAAAAGCCCACCCAGCCGACGAACAGGGCAAGCGGCTTATCCAGGAGATTGTGCAATTTGCCCGCCAGGAGGATATCCGGGACAAGATAATCTTTCTTGAAAATTACGATATTCAGCTTGCGAGGTATTTCGTGCAGGGTGTTGACGTATGGATTAACACGCCGCGCCGGCCGCATGAAGCAAGCGGCACCTCGGGGATGAAAGCGGCCTTAAACGGTGTTTTGAACGCCAGTATCCTGGACGGATGGTGGGATGAAGGCTATTCGCCCGAATGTGGTTGGGCAATAGGCAACAGGGATGAATACAATAACGAGGACTACCAGGATACTGTAGAAGCCCACGCCCTGTACAATCTGCTGGAAAACGAAATAGTTCCTTTGTTTTACAACAGGAACGACGATGACGTGCCAATCGAATGGACAAAGAAAATGAAAGCTTCAATGAGCATGTCAATGAGTTTTTACACTGCCAGAAGAATGCTTCTTGAATACAGGGACAAGCTTTATCAGCCGGCAATGGAAGAGTTCGGACGCCTTCAGGAGAACGAGTTGGATCGGACCCGGAGACTTGTTTCCCAGAACAAGCGCTTGAATAAGCACTGGCAGGAAGTAAAGCTGTCATCGCCGCAGGCCGACAGGGATATTTCCGTGCTGCATGTAGGCGAAACCTTCAATGTAACCGCCGAAGTTCACCTGGGCAAATTGAAGCCCGAAGAGGTGGATGTGCAGGTCTATTACGGTCCGGTAAATCCGGAAAACCGCATTGTTGAGAGCATTGCCGAGAAAATGCAGAAGACATTGGATAACGGCGAAGGCAACTATACTTACAGTTGCGAGATTTCCTGCAAAAAAACCGGGCGTTATGGATTGACCGCCCGCGTTACCCCTGCGGGGAGAGACTGGGTTTTTGTGGTGCCTGGATTTGTGACTTGGGCTAACGGAGAATGATATGCCGGGCAGAGTAAGATCTCTAAAGAGGAAAAAACCGAGGATACTTGTTGTAACCCCGGAAATAACCTCGGTGCCCCGGGGCATGGGTAACATGGCCTCTCATTTGAGGGCCAAGGCCGGCGGGCTTGCGGACGTTTCCGCATCGCTGGTTGCCGCTCTTTTCGAGTTGAATTCTGATGTGCATGTGGCTTTGCCTCATTATCGCCGCATGTTCCACATTGATGCAGGCAGGCTTCTTAATGAAGAACTTCGTGTTTACCATAGCAAGCTGCCGAGCGACAGGATACACCTTGCTGAAGACCGCATATTTTACTACAGGAACGAAGTCTACAGCGGCTATCATGTCGACAGCAGAAAAGTGGCGCTGGCTTTTCAACGTGAAGTCATAAATAACATTATCCCGCGCGTCTACCCGGATCTGGTGCACTGCAATGACTGGCTTACCGGGCTGGTGCCGGCTATGGCGCGAAGACTTGGAATACCGGCCCTGTTTACAGTGCACAATATTCACACCCACGCAATGACCTTGGGCGAAATTGAAGACCGGGGAATTGACGCCGCGGAATTCTGGCAGAATCTATATTACAAGTATCCTCCCGGATCCTACGAGGAGACCAAGTACAGCAATCCGGTCGATCTGCTTGCCAGCGGCATTTTTGCTTCGCACTTCGTAAACACGGTGAGCCCTTCGTTTCTTAACGAAGTCTGCGAAGGAATTCACGATTTTGTTCCGCCTGCAATCAGGCAGGAGCTTTATAATAAGAGAGAAGAAGGGTGCGCGTTTGGTATTCTCAATGCGCCCGATCCGTCATTCAGGCCTCAGACAGACGCTTATATTGATGTGAATTATTCCCCTCAGGATCACCGGGAGCGGAAAAGGCAGAACAAATGCAGGCTTCAGGAACAGCTTGGCCTTATAAGGGATCCCGACGCCCCCGTGTTTTTCTGGCCGTCGCGGCTCGACCCCGCCCAGAAGGGATGCCAGCTCCTGGCAGACATAATGTACGCAATGGTATCGGAGCGCTGGATGGAAAAACTTCAGATTGTTGTTGTTGCCAACGGGCCGTTCCAGAAACCGTACAGAGACATAGTCCGATTTCACGATATACATGACCGTGTGTCAATTTGTGATTTTGACGAAAAACTATCGCACAAGGGATATGCAGGTTCGGATTTCATGCTGATGCCATCGCTTTTTGAGCCGTGCGGTCTGCCGCAGATGATCGGCTCCATATATGGTTCGCTTCCGATAGTCAACAACACGGGAGGTCTGCACGATACTGTAAAGCCGCTGGACTCAACCGGGAATACCGGTAACGGTTTTGTGTTTAACGTTTATGACAGTCTTGGCCTGAAATGGGCGGTGGATCAGGCAATGAGCTTTTACAGCCTGCCTGCCGACATAAAGGAGAGACAGGTACGGCGTATAATGGAAGAAAGCGCTCATAATTTCACGCATCCGGTTACCGCGCGAAAGTATTTTGACCTGTACGAACGCATGCTTGACAGGCCTTTGGTTAAGGATTACTGATTTTTGCGGATTTTTTCGAGCTTCGGGGTTATGACCGCTCTGCAGTAAGGCGCGCGGGGATTGTTGGAATAGTAATCCTGGTGATAATCTTCGGCCTGGTAAAATTCCCCGGCAGGCGTTATTTCCGTCACTATTTCATCCTTGTATTGGGAGCCCTTTTCAAGCTTTGACTTACGCGCAATTTCTTTCTGTTCTGCGGTGTGATAGAAGATTGCCGAGCGGTATTGGGGCCCTGTGTCCGCCCCCTGCCTGTTCAGACTTGTCGGGTCGTGCATTTTCCAGAAAACTTCGAGCAGTTCCCCGTATGAAACTTCGGAAGGATCGTATAGTACCAGGCTCACTTCCGCGTGGCCGGTTCGGCCAGAGGAGACCTGTTCGTAGGTCGGATCCTCAACCTGTCCGCCCATGTAGCCGGAGACAACCTCTTTGACCCCTTTCATACCCTGAAAAACAGCTTCAGTGCACCAGAAGCAACCTGCGCCGAAAGTTGCTTTTTGTAGTCCGTTGCCGTCTCCTTTCTTTTCCCTTTCCTCAAAAGCGAGAGCAACCGAATTAATGCAGTACCTCAGTCCGGTTGGTTCCGGACCGTCTTTAAATACGTGTCCTAGATGCGAGCCGCACCGCGAGCAGAGCGTCTCTGTTCTTTGCATGAACAGCGAATTATCGAGCTTTTCTATCACGGCGCTTTTTCGGGCCGGTTTAGTAAAGCTTGGCCAGCCTGTTCCGGAATCGAACTTGTCCTCTGACTGAAACAGCGTCTGGCCGCACGCGGCGCATTTATATGCTCCGGTTTCATAATGCTTGTTATATTTTCCTGTTCCGGCAGGCTCTGTGCCTTTTTTCCTGAGCACCCTGTATTCCTCGTCAGACAAAATCTCTTTCCATTCGTCCTCTGTCTTGACTACTTTTTGATTATTTCTATTTTCGCTATTCATCTCTTTGTCCCCAGGTTGCGATCTTTCTCCTTCAGCGCAGGAAACCAGGATCAGACCTGTAAAAAAAATCGATATTCCATATATTAATGCTGGCAACATTTTTAAAAATTTTATATTATTATTCATATAAGTGATGAATTAAGTTTTAAGGTGATGTCGCCCCCGAGAGGTCGAAGACACTTCTGTTGCCATTTAGTGCTGTGTCGGTGTTTCCAAGTCGGGAGCGACTCATCACCAAATCTTTCAAAATCCACCCTCTTATGTAGCTCAATCCGTGCCAAATTTTGTTAAAAAAAACACGATTTGCAAATACCTTATTTCAAACGGCTTAAGACGGTCCAAAACTGGGGCTGATATTTCCATGTCTCAATTGCGGCTTTTGTCGCATTAAGAGAGCAGTTTTTTGATACAAAGCATGAAGTTTTTGGGTATAGTCCGGATATTCGAGTGTTGTGGGACTTGATTGCGCACAATTTCATCTATGAAGCCTGAAACAAAGACAATTTATGTAGCTCAGCCGCACGGGTTCTGTGCGGGTGTGAGGAGGGCTCTGGATATTGCGGACCTTGTCCTGCAAGAGGCGGACTTGCCGGTATATTGCCTGAAGGAAATTGTTCACAACCGGATGGTTGTTGAAAACCTGCGCGGCAGAGGCATTGTGTTTGTGGATTCAATAGAAGAAGCGCCGCGCGGGGCCACGATCCTCTTCAGCGCCCACGGAGTGTCTCCTGCTGTCAGGGCAAAAGCCCGGGAACTTGATTTAAATATCATCGATGCCACTTGTCCTTTTGTAAACAAAGTTCACACCCAGGTCCGGAAGTTTGCTGAAACAGGGCATACCATTCTTCTTCTCGGTTATCTCAGGCATGACGAGATTATCGGGGTTGCCGGCGAAGCGCCCGGTCAGGTGAAGGTGCTGGAAAACGAAGAGCAGGCAAAACTTGTGCAGGTTAAAGATCCCGGGAAGGTGGCTTTAATGACTCAAACGACCCTGAGCATTAAGGAAACACAAAAGGTTTACCGTATACTTTCCGGGCGTTTCCCAAAAATTCAGACAGCGCCTCGCGATTGCATTTGCTATGCCACCACCAACCGGCAGAAGGCGGTTTCGGAATTGTCAAAAAAATGCGGCATTATTTTTGTGCTTGGCTCACATTCAAGTTCCAACACCAGGCGGCTTGCGGAAGTAGCCGCCGCCCATGGGAGCCGTTCAAAGGTTATAGAGTCGCTTGAAGGCTTGAAAGAAATAAATACTCCGCAGGCGCAGGATATCGGGATTACTGCCGGGGCTTCAACTCCCGAGCAATTCGTGGATGATGTTCTGAAATTTCTTCTTTCACATGGATTTGCCCGGGTTGAAGATGTTTGCGTTGCAGAGGAAAACATCAGCTTCCGCATTCCTTCGGAGTTGCGCAGGAAGCTTTCGGGTTAGCCCGCATATCTCACAGAATTCCTGCTGCGAGCGCGGATAGCGCCACTGTGAGGGCACGAATTGGCAAAACGCCAGATTGCAGTATGTCTATACGGCTGCCCCGGCGTTTTATCAATTTGCGCCCCCGCAGCAGCGCTCTCCACGCTCTCGCTACGAAATTCCGTGAGATATGCGGGTTAGAGCTGTATTTCTGAAAGGATTTCAGGTCTTGTCCGTTTGAGATTTGAGGGCGCTTGCTATGAATTGAAGCGCTGCGGCCGGCGCGTTTTTATCAGGATCTGCAAACTCGACATTGTCAAGCAGGTCCTTAAGTATCCCGCGATCAACAACTTTCTTTAAAGCGGGTTTGTAATTGAAGTCGTATATCCAGGATAATTGCATTAACAGAAAATCACCGAGTGTTTTCACGGTGGAGAGCCTGCAGCTTTTTCGGTTGCGGAACTCATCGACTATTTTGTGGCTCACGGCTTTATCAAGCTTTACTTCCGGAAGCATGGCCGGGAGATCCTTGAATCCGTCTTTTTTCACGGAAGCAAGAACAATTCGATAAATATCCAATTTATCGCAGTCGCGGATCATCGAAACAAAAATAAGGCTTCTGGCGGGCAAGTTACCAGGAATGGTTCTTGCGTTATGATGAGCTATGCCGTCGAGCAGCACTGTTTGTTCCGAATTACTCAACCCGGCAAAAAGGCCTGCGTCCAAGGCCGCGTCTTTTCCACGCTTGCCGTGGTCAATGGATGCTGCATCCGAAAAAGTACCGAAATCGGTAAACTGGGAAAAACGCCCGATGTCATGCGTAAGGCCTAGGGACTCAGCAAGAAGCTGATCCGATTCAGACCAGCGTAAATCGCGGCTTAGCTCTTTTGCCTCCAGGGCAACCTTTTTCGAATGCACAACCTTGAGTTCAAGCAACGGGTCAAGAAGACCGTTTTCCGATCGGAAACGGTCTGCATATTTGCGGAAACGGTTCTTGATTTCTTCAAGTTGTTGATTTGTCATTTCATTAGTATTAAAGCGGCATTGGCTGAATAATCAAATGGAATCTCAGCGGCTCCGTACTCGCCTTGCTCGTGTCATTGGGGATTGGTCATTTTCGCCCTGTGGGCGAGTCATTGGCAGCCTGGCGGCTGCGTCATTTGCGACTGACGGTGCGGGATAAAATCGGTTTAACCCGCATATCTCACAGAATTTCGTAGCGAGAGCGCGGAGAGCACTGCTGCGGGGGTGCA
>CAZIXB010000035.1:0-14232 GCA_964543205.1 uncultured Victivallales bacterium | reverse complement strand
CGAATTTTTCTCCCTGATAATTCAGGTAGCTTTCAACCTGGAATATAGGAGATAACGAAGATTTATCGGTGTTTTCCGTCTTTTCGCGGCCGAATTTCCGGGTCATCATCCCGGGAGACAAGTAAGTTATGTGACCAATCCGCCTTGCCAGGGCAAGCCCCTGACTGGGACTGCGTCCCGTCTTGTAATAATCTCCTCCCTGCCAGTCAACGTCATGGGTGATGGCTGTTCGCCCCACAATATCAAAGGCCAGGGCCTGAGCCGAAAGACTGGTTGCAGAAGCTGCGCAAACAACCCGGTCCATCATTTCAGGATAGCGTATAGCCCAATCAAGCGCCTGCATGCCGCCGAAAGAACCGCCAATGACCGCAGCCAGCCTTTTTATGCCCAGTTGTTCTAGCAACAGGCAATGCGCGTTTACAATGTCGGCTACAGAGATTTCCGGAAAATCAGACCCATATGGTCTGCCGGTTTCAGGGTTCACAGAAGAAGGGCCCGTAGCGCCTTTGCAACCGCCGAGAATATTTGCACAGATAACATGGTAGAATCTGGTGTCTATCCCCTTGCCTGGTCCTATCATTTCGTCCCACCAGCCGGGCTTTTCATCATCTTCTGAATGATAACCGGCCGCATGAGCGTCGCCTGAAAGAGCATGGCATACAAATACAACATTATCCCTGTCGCCGGACAGCTTGCCATAAGTCTCATAGGCCACTTCAAGCTCTTTCAAAACCGACCCGTTTTGCAGCTTGAAACCTTCTGAAGGCAGATCGATTTTCACAAGCTTAGTCTCTACAATGCCGATACTGTCCTTTGCTGTAAAATTATTCATCTGGGCGTTCTTTCTTAGGCTCGCGACAAGAATTGCTGATCCAGGATAGGTAGCCGGGGAGCCCCCCTGTAACCGGAAAGACAACGATCTCAGGCGTCTCATATGAATGCTCGCGCCTTATTTTATCCATCAGCTCTTCGGCAAGATCAGCCCTTGTCTTAATGAGGAGAAGAATTTCAGGCTCACGCTCGATCTTTCCTTTCCACCAATATGCGCTGGCAATCGTCAAGCGTTGCACACATGCGGCAAGGCGGTCTTCAAGAATCACGGTCTCCAGAGACACGGCTTCTTTTTCCGAACCCGCCGTGGTAGTTACAAATACAGTATCATTCTGCATGAACATTGCGCTTTTCTTCTTTACTTCAGTTTACGTTTATCGGCATAAGCCTAATTGAACGACAGGGTCGTTAAAGATGCGAGACAAAATCAACTCAAACCTTGTCAAATCCAATATGCACAATATCATGATACACCTTGAAATCAACATAAGGAATGGAGATCAACATGGCTGAAAGAGACGAATCAGGCATTCAACGCGCCAGGAAAATAGCATCGCAATTCTGTATAGGCGGAAAAATCCTGCAAGCTGAGCCATATGGATCGGGGCACATCAACGACACATATGCCGTAACGGCAACTGACGGGAACGAACGCACGCGATGGCTATTCCAGAGGATAAACAGCGGTGTGTTCAAAAATGTTGAAGCGCTGATGGACAATATCCTCCGGGCAACCTCCCACATTCGGAAAAAACTTGAAAACAAGGCCGACCGCAACCCCGACAGAGAAGTTTTAACTCTGATACCGACCAAGGAAGGCGCCCCTTATCTCCAGACGGAAGATGGAGAGTACTGGCGTTGCTATATTTTTATAGATAATGCCGCTTCTTACGACATATGCCGGGAACCCGAACAGGCATTCGAAGCTGCAAGGGCGTTCAGATCATTTGAGGCTTCGCTCTCTGATCTTCCCGCGGAGTTGTTTCATGAGACCATACCTTTCTTTCATCATTCGCCAAAACGTTTTGAAGCCCTGGAAGAGACGATTACAGAAGATCCTTGCAACAGGGCCGCAGGGGCAAAGCCCGAGATTGCCTTTGCAACAGACAGGAAAGATATGACAGAACAAGTTGTAAAACTCATGGAAAAAGGCGTCATTCCGCGTCGAATTACTCATAATGACACCAAGCTTAACAATGTGCTTATAGATAACTCAACAGGCAAAGCGGCATGTGTTATCGACTTGGACACAATAATGCCGGGATCTATTCTTTATGACTTTGGCGACATGGTGAGAACCTCAACACCGACGTGCATGGAGGATGAACCGGATCCTGATAAAGTTGATATGAGTATGGATCTTTTCGAAGCCCTGGTAAAAGGTTATCTTGAAGAAGCTTCTTTTATCACTAAACCGGAGATTGAACACCTGGCTTTTTCAGGAAGGCTTATAACCTTCACTATCGGCATTCGCTTCCTGGCGGATTACCTGGCAGGCGACACTTATTTCAAGATTCACCGGCCGAATCACAACCTGGAAAGAGCCAGGGTACAGTTCAAGCTGGTGGATCTGATGGAAAAGCGCGCTGAAGAGATGGAAGCGCTTGTCCTTAAACATTGGACTCAATAACATTCCGGATGCTGCGTTCGCGCTGCTCTATGCTTTCACAGAGCCGGAATTGCACCCTGGCCCGGTTTAGATTGTGGCCCTTATAGCGAGTCTTAAAGTATACATCGCCGGCAAGATAGTCCTGAAAAAAGCGGAGGCCGAGCTCGAAAGCAAGAAGCCAAACAGAGTCATACAGGTAACCGATATCCGCTTCGGTAAGGAACCTGCGGCCATTTATCATATATCCCTTTACGATTGCCTCGCAGAGATTTTCGTCAAAATACACATCTTTCAGGTTCATCGTCTCTTCACCGGCCGGGTTGCACGCGGATCGCAGGGCATCGCCAAAATCAAAATGTATCAAGCTCGGCATTACTGTATCCAGGTCAACTATGCTGGTTCCTTTCCCGGTAACATCGTCGATCATGATATTCGATACCTTGGGATCGCCATGAATAATCCGAACGCGTAGTTCGCCTTTGTCCAATGCGTCTTCCAGTATTCCCGCGCGGTCTTTTCTCCGGTCAATGAAATCGCGCAGGCGCTTCATCTCAACCGATTTGCCCTGCAATGTGGGCAGGCTGCCACCTTCCAGGGTTTTATAGTATCTTTCAAGGTATAAACGGGTTTTATGAAAGCCAGGCAGAGTGCAACTCAAGCTCTCCGGATCCATGTCGGCAACAAGCCGGTGAAACTGCCCGAGAACAGTGCCGGCCTCAAAGGCATGTTCGGCGCTGGTAATCCGTTCATGGGATGTGGCCGAACCTATTCGGGTTATCGCTCGCCAGTATTCGCCTTCCTCGTCCCTGTGACAATCTTCACCTGTTCGGGAAAGAATAACCATGGGCAGCTGCCATATCCTGTCGGCTTCATATTTTTCTTTTTCAAGTTTCCGGTGAACATGCTCTGTAAGCAACCTCATGTTGGTCATGATGGTTTCAGGCTTGCTGAAAACCGTCTTATTTATTCTCTGGATAATCACCTTCTCCTCTGAAAAGGTGGTCCTGAAGATAGCCAGGTAAGTGTCGTTAACATTGCCTGTGCCATAGCTGTCAACAGTAACAAGCTGGCCATCCACTGCAAAATTTTCGGCTACATGTGTTGGATCCATATGCCTGGTTACCTCTCGTTATTTTTTTGTTTCCATGCTCGCCCGGCAAGATATGCGGCGCCTGCCAGATTAGGGTTGAGATCTTTTTTCTGCAGTTCGGATAGAAAAATGCTGTTCATTATGCCTTTCGCCCGCAGCCGCCCTGACATATAAGGACCGAAAGAGAAGAAGGCCCTTGCCGGTTTGCCTGCCAGGAAGATGGGAGCGCCGCCGGGGCATCCGTCTTCTTCCAGCTTTTTCAAGAGCTTACATGCGGCTTCAGCAAAGACTTCAGCAAACAGACCGTCCGTTCGTTTCAAGAGAGGCGTATGCCTGTCTTTGACTTTATCCAGGACTTCAGGGGCAGACGACAATTGGCCAAGTTTTTCAAGGTCTTCGCGGGACAATCCGGCCGCGAGGATTCCACCACGTTCGGCAAAAAGGCGCATAATGAGCCACCGCCCCGTCCCTGAAACTATCGCCTCGGCCCGCACGGTTGCAGGATCATTATCAGGACCCAGTAATAAATTTGTCCCTTCCCCCCTCGACAGTAGAGACAGTCTTTCGAAATCGGAAAAGGAAATGCCCGCGCCGGAAAAAACCGACGAGAGCCATGCTTTGTCAAGGCCAAGCACATACCCGGGTTCAGCCGCGGGATGAATTGATCCATCATTTCCATCCCATCTTTGAGGAAGGTTCCGGATTTGTCCATCCCTGGCAACCCAGGCCCCTCCCCAGCCGCCGCCGAGAACCCAGTAAACAAGCTCTGTTCGATGATAACGCCATTCCGCCAATGCCCCGGCATCGGCATCGTTCATGCAGCCGGCAGGAATACCCAGCTTATTTTCGATAAGCTGTTTCATGTTTACGCCGTCAAGAAAGGAAAGGTTCACGGCGCGGGCAATGGTTCCGTCAGACAGGTAAACCCCAGGGCCTACCACACCTGCAGCTTTGATATTCGAAGGATCGGCCGCCAGACCTTCGGTCATTTCACTAAGACATGCCCACAAACCCGAAACCAGTTCCTCGGCGCTGCGGCCATATTGTTCAACACCAAGTTCTGTCTCGCCAAGCAAATTGAGGTTTGGGTCGAATATTCCGATTTTTGCGCCGCTGCCGGCCCCTATGTCCACACCGGCAAGAAGAATGCCAGCCCGCATATCTCATATTCCTCCGGCAGAAACAATTGATAACGCCATTATTGCAAGCCCAAATCGTTTTACCTGATCTTGCGGCATGTTTACACAGCTTCGTCCGGTTAAACCGATCTTGCCCAGCGCTATGAACAGTTTCTGCTCGAAAAAGTGCGAGATATTCAAACTGAAATCCAATTACACCTCCCGTAGCTGAGACCTGAATAATACCTGCGGCTCGACTTGAGGCCAGTTAGATATTCTCTTTCTCTATATCCTTGAAATAATCTTTGGCGCTTACTTTGAGTTCGGCAGTCGCTTCTTCATCGCAGACAACCATTCCATGCTCATGCATTTGCAGTATGGAAGCTGTCCACATGTGGCTGACAGAACCTTCGATGATCTGGTGTAAAGCACGGGCTTTGTTATATCCGTTGACAAGCAGCAGCACCTCGTCAGCGTCCATCACAGTTCCAACCCCCACTGTCAAGGCAAGTTTGGGCACCTTGTCAACATCGTTGTCAAAGAAGCGGGAATTGGCAACTATTGTGTCGTAAGTGAGAGTTTTGACCCGGGTGCGCGACCTGAGCGAAGATCCCGGTTCATTAAAAGCGATATGGCCGTCCGGTCCGATTCCGCCGAGAAAAAGCCTTATGCCGCCGTAGCTTGCTATTTTCTTCTCGTACTGTTCACACTCAGCTTGAAGGTCATCTGCGTTGCCGTCCAATATGTTGACATTTTCTGCCGGGATATCGATTTTACTGAACAGGTTGTCCTGCATAAAAGAATGATAGCTTTCCGGATGATCTTCCGGGATGCCGACATATTCATCCATGTTGAACGTGACAACATTCTTGAATGACACTTTGGCGTCATTGTTCAACCTGGCAAGTTCCTCGTATGTCCCAATGGGTGAAGAACCGGTGGGGAGTCCCAAAACAAACGGCTTGTCCTTCGTTGGCGCAAAACTGTTTATACGTTCAGCTATATATGCCGCGGTCCATCTGCTCATCCTGTCATAATCTTTGTGTATAAGTACCCTCACGAAGCGTCTCCCTTCCTGTCCGTTGCTTCTGCAACAGAATTATTTTTTTTACTGCTTATCTCCTGGTGCCGTTCGTTAATCTGCCTGATTCTGTCCTCCAGCCCCTGAACAACACTGTTGGATTCGATCTTGCCCCTGACCGCCTCAAAATCCTCTTTAACATCACCGTCTATCCCGAAGCCGGTCTTTGAAAAATCCTCAAATTCCTTGCTGGCGTCGCCTTTTACCATATTGAAAAATTTGAGCGAAGCCTTTTTCCAGACATCTGCAAGCGCCTGGAGATTCTGTTCAAAGTTATCCAACAACGATACGCCGCTCAGCTTGCTGTAAGCGGATAGAGCCCAGCAGAATGCATCCTCCCGGTAATGGCCGTATATTTCGCCCAGAGTCAGCGCAAGTTCGTCCAGAGATTTCACCTTGCCGTCTACAATACCTGCAATAAGTTCTTCCATCCGCTCTTTTGTACACAACATACCGCACATATCCACCCAGTCACCCGGACCATCCGCGGGTTTCTCAAGCCGGGCAATATCGTCCTTCAACTCTTCAAGCGACGATTCCTCAAGGCGTCCAAGAATTATATCGCCGAGATACATATCCAGCGCCATACGATAATACCGTCCGCAAGTCCGGAGAAGCAGACGCTTGATCAATATGCCGTTATGCTTAACGTACTCCTGCTTCTTGTCGCTTTCCTGCTGTAGACAGGACAGTATTTCGTGTCCGCGGATCATTTTTGCCCCGGTGTAAGGGCTAAGCACATCAAAGATAACCAGATCAAGTTTATCCCCATGTTTGCGGCGGTCCCGCTTCGACCATTTGTCCGCATCGCGCATGGTTCCCACTGTAAACAGGTTCATCCCAGGTATTAATGTCGACTTTCCGTCCTCCTCGCTGATATAGGAGAAAGGAAGATCGGAAGTGTCGAAGTTGGCATAATGCTTGCCCATTACGGCAGTAAACGCTCCGACCCTTGAAGGCCAGAGCAAATATGAAAAAGAGCCGGTCTTGCAACCCCGCTCAAGTATGCCCTGGTGCACCGGACCCAGCTTGTACATGTGGTTAGACTGGTTGGTGCCGCTTCCAGCATTATAGAACGATGTCATAGCGGCTATAAGTAGCGTGGACCTGTGGTGTGTAACCGAATAAGGCCCGGCAAACAGTGAACAGACCTCCGAGTGCATCCCTTCGCAATTGGCGAACATGAGACTTTGCTCACATGAAAACTGCTTCCCGATTTTTGTTCCTTCACCGATAAAAGATCTGCTGACCATGGCTCCGTCTGAAACGTTTGCGCCCCTGGCAATTATGAAATCATCGGCAATGACATCGCTGCCTATTGTTGTGGGCGACTCATCAGATGAACAGACAGTGCCCTCCTTGAGCATAGACGCCCCATCAACTGTTGCGTAAGGTCCTATGTTCACGTTTTCAATCCTGCGGACATGCCGGATAACCGCTTTTTCCGCTATAGTCAATCTGTTGCTTTTCCTGCTGTCCGCAAAAGCCTGTGCCATCTCACGCAACCGCGCGCATAGCTTCCGGTCTCCTCTGTGAAGAACCGAGAGATACGCTTCCTGGGCGGAGGTGTGCTCTGTTATCAGAATTTCCCTGCCTCCGGCCTCGTTAAGCGCCGAAACTTCAACTCCGTTGCCAAAGGAACTCTCGCCGCAGCATTCTATTACTCCCGTGTTCTCAATCACTGCACCGTCATGAATGTACGCATTGGCAATATGGCTGCCTATATTGCGTATTATGCAGCCGTTCCCCACTGAAACATTCCGCAATACAACATTGCATATCGAGGGAACGGAACGGTCGGCAAAGGATCCTATCGTAACTTCACCTTCAAAAACGACATTCTTCAACAAAAGGACATTAAAATCCTCAGCAACCATAACCCTGGCCGTGTCCGCAAATATGCATCCCTGCCGACCCAGTCTGTCTATTTCTTCCTGCGTAAGAGATCTATACCCGCTACCCGACATTTTTCTTCCCTTCTCTTGCCCTGCTTCGCCGCTCATGTTTTTTGTTCGCCCGAAAGCCGCAAATCCAGACTACTTTTGTTGCTTGATCACATTGTCAATGAACTCTGCGGCGTCCCCGACAGACTTTACTGACAAAGCTTCGTCCTCGTCCATTTCTATGTCAAACTCTTCTTCAAAAGCCGCAACCAGTTCGATTGACTGAATCGACTCTGCGCCAAGATCCTGCACAAACTTCGAATCATCCTTAACATTTGATGGATCAACCTTCAATACTTCGGCCGTAACCTTTTTTATTCTATCCAGAGTGTCAGACATATTTTCCTCCTTTTTTAGATTCCGATCGTAAAACGCGCCAAGAGACTATGCGAAAGCGCGAAAAAACTCAAGCGCTCGTTTCCATGAATCTACTTGAAGAGCCCCGCGCCCCTGGCATACTGTGATAAAAATCAACCTTAAGCACAATGGAGGCAGGACAGTTGAAATACTTGATTACAGGCGGCTGCGGATTTATCGGTTCACATATCGCCGAGGCATTGGCGGAAGAAGGACATGAAATCATCGCTTACGACAATCTGTCCTCGGGGTACGAAGAAAACATTGCCCATATTTCGGGAATAAAACTGGTAAAAGCCGATATTCGCGACGATGCCGCGTTGAGAAATGAGATGAAAGGCGTGGACGGCATTTTTCACCAGGCTGCTCTGGTCTCTGTTTTTAAATCAGTCGAGGATCCACTGGACAACCACAATATAAACAGCCTGGGCACGCTGAAAGTCCTGCTTGCAGCGCGCGACAACGGGGTAAGGAGAATTGTCTCCGCAAGTTCCGCGGCCGTTTACGGCAACGATCCTGCCTTGCCTAAAACCGAAGATATGAAGCCCTGCCCGGAATCCCCGTACGGCCTCTCGAAGCTGGATGCCGAGCACTACTCGCGGCTTTTTTCCAGTCTTTACGGGCTGGAAACCGTATGCCTGCGTTATTTCAACGTTTACGGACCGCGCCAGGACCCATCCTCAATGTACTCCGGTGTAATTTCGAGGTTTGCTGATTTCATAAGGTCGGGAAAAACTCCGGTCGTCTTCGGCGATGGACATCAGACCAGGGATTTTGTATTTGTCAAGGATGTGGCACAGGCCAACCTGCTGGCTATGCAGAATCAGCAAGCTTCCGGCAATGTCTATAACGTGGGAGCCGGCAAAGAAATTTCATTGCTTCAGTTGCTCGACTCATTTCGCGAACTTCTTGGCGTAGAATTCAAGACCAGGTTCGAAGACTGCCGGGCAGGAGACATCAGGCGCTCTGTATCTGATATCTCCAGGATATCGTCTCAGCTCGGATACCGACCAAGGTTCTCTCTTGCGGAAGGGCTCGCCCGGCTTATCGGCAGCGCTGGATAGACGCTGTTTTTGTTTGCGCCAACCATTTTTGCTTGCTCGATTTGTAAATACATATAACATCTTATGCTTATTGGCCTGAGCTATATGTTGTTTTCTAATGATCCGGGTTGAAAAGCGATGTTTATTGCCCCGTTTGCGGAAATGCCGACGGGTTTGAAGGAGGAAGATATGGATTACGGACTGACCGAAGAACAAAAGATGATAAAAGAGCTCTGTTCCCAGATAGCAGAGGAAAAAATCAAACCAGTCAGAGAAGAATATGATGAAAAACAGCAGTTTCCATGGGACGTAGTGAAGGTAATGGCACAATCAGACCTGTTCGGCGTGTCGATGCCAGAGGAATACGGCGGCATGGGCGGCGGCGTTATGGAAACAGTAATTGCAGTCGAAGAACTCTCAAAAGCCTGCGGAGGGATTTCTCTGGCCATGGCCGGCAGCGGACTAGGCACATATCCCATCCTCCTTCACGGGTCTGAAGAACAGAAGAAGAAATATCTTCCCGACCTTGCAGCGGGGAAAAAACTTGCCGCCTTTGCCCTTACTGAACCCGAAGCTGGAAGCGACGCCGGCGCAACCAGGACAACAGCAAAGAAGGAAGGCAATGAATATGTTCTTAATGGAACGAAGCAATGGATAACCAACGGCGGGGAAGCTGAGATCTATACAGTCATCGCCATGACAGACAAAAGCAAGGGCTCCCGCGGAGCAAGCGCTTTCATCGTTGAAAGGGGAACGCCTGGATTCGAATTTGGGAAAAAAGAAAACAAGATGGGAATAAGAGCTTCGGCAACACGTGAACTCATCTTTCAAGACTGCAGGATACCAGAGGAAAACCTGATCAGCAAAGAAGGCATGGGCTTCATGGTGGCAATGAAGACCCTTGACAAGTCGCGTCCGGGTGTAGCCGCCCAGGCGCTGGGCATTGCGGCTGGCGCGCTCGAAGAAGCGGTTAAATACAGCAGGCAGAGAAAACAGTTCGGCAAATCCATAGCATCATTCCAGGCCATTCAGTTCATGCTTGCGGACATGGCCACTCAAGTTGAAGCCGCCCGGGCTTTGGTGTATCAGACTGCCCGCTATATCGACAGCGGCGCAAAAAAATACAGCAAGTTTTCCGCGATGTGCAAACTGTTCGCAGCCGATGTGGCAATGAAAGTCACTACCGATGCGGTACAGGTTTTCGGCGGCTACGGCTACATGAAGGAATACCCCGTAGAGAAGATGATGCGCGACGCTAAGATCACCCAGATCTACGAAGGGACCAACCAGATCCAGAGAGAAGTTGTAGGACTCAACATCATCAAGGAAGCCGCAAAGCTAAAATAGGCTGCAAGAGTCAAGCTGAAGACGGGCAAAGCCGCAGAAACACGTGCTCATACATCTGCTCTTACACGCGAGTCTCCGCAATCCGGGCGAGAAAAAGGACAAAAAATGTCGTCTGCCTACGAGCTTAATTCCCTGCTGCGCCTGGCGGCAGCGGCGATTGTGTTGTCCATTATCAGATCCATATCGGATGCCTGAAGCGCCGCGAGTCCTTCAGCCGTAGTTCCTTGCGGCGAAGCCACCGCTTTTATGAGCTCGTCAGGAGTCATGCCGCGCTCAATGAGAAGCCGAGAAGCGCCGAGCATGGTTTGTTCTGCCAGCACAATGGCGTCCTGGCGCTTTAAGCCTGCATTGACCCCGGCCGCGATCATTTTTTCCAGAAAATAAGCAAAGAATGCCGGGCCCGATCCGCTGACAGCCGTTACAGCGTCAAACATTTCTTCCGGCAGCTCGAGAACCTTGCCAAAACTGTTCAAAAGTTTTTCTGCGTTTCTCCTGTCTTTCGCTGAAGCTCTGCTACCTGCGCAGAAAACACTCATTCCCTCGCCAACCGTACAAGGCAGGTTTGGCATAACGCGAATAACCCTTGCCTCACCCAGACCGTTTTCAAGAAATGAAATTGTTTTTCCGGCCGCAATTGAAATCACAAGATGTTCAGGGGCGACATACCCGGAAATATCTTTCATGACTTCGCCAAGATTTTGAGGTTTAACAGCAAGAAATATAATATCAGCCATGTCGCAGATCACATCGTTTCTGGTATATATATTCAGCCCGTAGCGGCCTTTTACGATGCGCCTTCTTTCAGCATCTACATCACTGGCAAAAAGTTCATGCGCTCCTGCAATCTTTGAATGGACCAGTGATGAAATTATAGCCTCTGCCATCTTGCCGCATCCGATAAACCCGATTTTCATACTTATCCCCCCGCAAAAAATTAATAGCAATAAAAAGCGCATCATATAGAAGGTAAACATGAAAAACAACAAAAGCCTGAACCCGCCATGGCAAAGCGGCTTTGCACACAAAGGAATGCGGCTTTGAAACCTTTTGTGCCGGCAGCGTTTCGCTCTTGCTACAGAATGAGCGTTTCCATAGTATTATTTCAAATTTGCATCTAAGGAATAGGCTGATGGCCCGAATAATTGTAGTCGACAACGAAGCCAACATACTGACATTGCTGAACACCGTCCTCAAGTCGGAAGGCCACGAAATGGAAACCTTCCGGGACGGTGAACAAGCATTGGCAGCGCTGAAAGACCGGCGTTTTGATCTGCTTATAAGCGATATCAGGATGAGCCCCATAGACGGGATGGAGCTTTTGCGAAAAACCCGGGAAATTCAACCGGCCTCATCCGTTATTATGCTCACAGCTTTCGGGTCGATCGAAAGCGCCATTGAGGCAATGAAACTTGGAGCCTTCGATTATCTGACAAAACCGTTCAAGGTGGACGAGCTCATTGTTACTGTTGATCGTGCGCTGCAATACAGCAAGGCCATGCATGAGAACAAGGATCTTAAAGCTCAGCTAAGCACAAAATACCACTTCGAAAACATAATCGCACAAAGCGAATCTATGCAGGAAGTGTGCAGGGTCATCACCAGGATCGCCCCTACCAACACTACGGTGCTCATTTATGGCGAAAGCGGAACGGGCAAAGAACTTATCGCCAAAGCCATTCATTCATACAGCCACAGAAAAAAAGAAAGGTTTCTGGCCGTGAATTGCGCGGCTTTGCCCGAACAGCTCCTTGAGTCAGAATTGTTCGGACACGTTAAAGGAGCGTTTACAGGGGCTTCATCGGAAAAACAAGGCCTGTTTGAAGCTGCCGAAGGCGGAACCATCTTTCTCGACGAAATAAGCGCAATTCCCAAATCCACACAAGGCAAGCTGCTCCGAGTACTCCAGGAAAAAGAAAGCAGGCGCGTCGGCGGCAACGAAAACATAAACGTTGATGCCAGGGTCATTGCCGCAACAAACATCCCTCTTGAAGATTCTGTGGCAGACGGTTCATTCCGCGAAGACCTGTATTACCGGCTCAACGTAATACCGATCCACATCGAACCGCTTAGAAAAAGAAAAAAAGATATACCGCCGCTTATTCAGCACATTATTCAAAAAGAAACTCCACCGGGCCGCCAGCCGCCTCAATTACACCCGGAAACACGCAATGTAATCATGAAACATGACTGGCCCGGAAATGTGCGGGAACTTGAAAATGCCATTAAGCATTGCCTCACCTTTGCCAACAGCGATGAAATCCGGCCTGACCTGCTGCCTCAGAAAATCTTACACAGGGTTGCCGAAATGAGCATGGGCATCAATATAGGCTCATCATCCTCGAAAGGTTTCCTTCCCCTCAAAGAATATCTCGAAGAAAAAGAAAAGGAATACCTTCAAAAACTGATTCAGTTATTCGACAATGATAAGGATAAAGCAGCGAAAACTCTGGGGATAAGCCTGGCAACATTGTACAGAAAGCTTCCGCCAGAGGAGAAAACCCACAAGAGAAGGCCCGGTGCGGCTCAGCAGAGTGACGCCAGAAAATGAAAGAATCAGGCTAACCCGCAGTTGTCACAGCAATCCTGACAGAAAGTCGGGTTAAAAGCCTCGACGCTGCAACTGATTCTTAAGCTCCTCCTGAAAAGAAGCCAGATCTTCTTCGCTGGGGTTATAGCCTTCGCGTTCCGCCGATATGGCAAGCCGACCCATCTGGTCAAGAGACCAGGATCCCCTGACTCCATCTGAAAATACCACCTCGCCGTTAACAACACTTCCGGGCTTGGTAAGCTTATCAACAGTAACAGACACTAGCGAACTGCCAGGCTGTTTGCCGGGGACGGCCCCTTCAGGCGCTCCTGCCGCAGCGTCCTGAAGTCCGGGGGGCAGCTCCGGTTCAGCGGACTCTTTTTCCTTTATTTCAAGACCAAGATCTATCAGCAGAAAACGAACATCCATATAAGTTGCGGAAACTCCAAATTCATCCGAAAGCTTTTTCTGTATCTCCGCAAGTCCGCAGCCTTCATCTACCCATTTCCCTACTGCCTGTGTCTGTTCGTCATTCAGATCCATCTTTCCTCCAATACCACGGCTGATTGCAAGCTACACATTGACCCGTAAACATTTTTATTATGTTCAGAGGAACACCATTTGTCAAGATTGCGCCTGAATACGCGGCAACTAACACGCATATCTCACAGGATTTCGTAGTGAGAGCGTGGAGAGCGCTGCTGCGGGGGCGCAAATTGGTAAAACGCCGGAGTGGCGCTATCCGCGCTCGCAGCAGGAATTTTGTGAGATCTGCGGGTTAACTGTGGTATGCTTTTATAAGCGCCGGGGGGAAATGCGGGCCTCAGTTCGAGCGCAACATCACAAGTTTATCTGCCCGAAAAATTGCGAATTACTGACATGAGCGGATTAATAGCAAGAGAGAATTACCAACGAAAACCGACCCGGTATCTTTTTATAAACGACATCGCATACAGTAACAGCGCCGCCAAATTCTGGCCGGCGCTCGTAGATGAAGCCGGGTTTCTTAATCCGGCAATACGAAAAATAGCCATACGCGGAACATCGGCCGGTGAATTGGAAAAGCAACAGCTATTCCCTGGACTCATGCATGGAAAAGAAATGGAAAAGCTTCTTCATAAAAATCTGGAAGAAGTGATGAGACAAACCGCAGCCGAACTGGAACTCACCGGCCCGCCACCCTCAGTAAATGTTACCCTCCTTTCAAAAAACGATCAGGAAATCACCAGGACTGAACTGCCTCTCGATTGTATCGACGCCGACCTCCTGTCCTTCTTCCTGGTGTG
>CAZIXB010000034.1:0-14306 GCA_964543205.1 uncultured Victivallales bacterium | reverse complement strand
TTCCCAGGTATTCCACTCCGAAGCCGAGCTGATCGAAAGTTGCGTCCGATTCTGTCTCGCGGTAGTCGTAATAAATGTTGCCGCCTATAATGCCGTTAACAGAAGGTTCCAGGCGCCTGAACACGAGACCTCCGTTGAATTCGCGTTGTCCTTCATCGCCCAGCAGGAAACGGGGATTGACAAACAGCATGCCTTTTTCATCGCCCATGGCTGGAAGCAGCAAATCGCCTAAAGCTTCAGCAGTCTCATCGCTGAAGCGTCCGCCAAGCATCAGGGAAGAATCAGGATTCACCGGTCTTTCTTCAGTTTCCGCCTCCTGCGCAATCAGTGGAATGGAAAGAGAAAACAGAAAGGCAAACGACAACACAACGCAACTACAGCTCTTCATTTCAGGCCTCCTTGGACTACTCGTCCTTTGTTAATTTATGAAGATTAACTTTCATGGAATGGTCCAGTCTGTCGGCCAAATCCAAGTTCCATGAACGACTACAGATTTACACTGTATTTAATTTGAAATATCCGACAATCCGAACCGGATGTCAAGAAAATGCCGCCCCAGCCCCCAGCAACCAGCAACCAGCATCCAGTATCCAGTATCTAGAATCTAGCAACCAGCAATGGTCAATGCCTGACACTTACTCGCAACCCTTGCTCGGATACACTTACCCGACCAGCTTACCCGGTCTGCTGATGGAAGCCTTTGACCGGAGAGGGACGAAGTGATTCGATTAAGTGTACCCGATCAGGCGGAAGAGAGTGGGGTGTACGAGTAGGTGTACGAGTAAGGGATTTACTGGGTTTTCCGTACTCGTACACATACTCGTACACCCATATCTTTTGTGCGCGAATAGTAGTGAGCGGTTAAGTGAGTCGGGTAAGGGTATACGGTTAAGCGTGGCGGTTAAGAATTGCGGTTAAGTGTCTGGGCCGACCGTTGGCCACACTTAACCGCTCCACTTCGCTCCCCTTCTCTGCTCAGATTTTGCCGCGTTTCCATAGACCGATCTACCGCATATAACTTTTTTTTGTCAGTCAAAGTGACAACCTATATCAGTACGGGACCCCAGTATCTAGCATCCAGCAACCAGCATCTAGCATCCAGCAACCAGCCCCCAGCCCCCAGCCCCCAGCCTAAGCTTTCTTGTGCAGACCGGAGTTTTTTGTGTATAATAATAAAAATAGAGGGATGTTATATGGTTTGCGAATATTGCAAGAAAAACAAGGCAACGCTTTTTTTCAAGCAGGTCCTGGATGGAGAGATGCGCGAGCTGAGTTTGTGCAGTGATTGCGCAGAAGCGCATGGCTTTGATATAGAGTCACCCGGATCAATTGCCGAGATGCTGTTTGGTATGCAGATGGAGGATAGCGAGGAAATTTTTGCCCGCCGGAAGAAGTGTCCCGTCTGCGGACTCGGCAGCCGGAGATTCAAGGATGAGTGCCGGCTTGGCTGCGCGGCATGTTATGACACATTTGAGGAAGAGCTTGAACCTGTTCTTGAGGATATACAGGAAGGCGAATACCACGTGGGGAATACCCCGGAGAATAATAAAAGCCGGCCTCGGGCTGAATGGTTGAAGAAAAAACTTAACAATGCGGTTGAGGCTCAGAATTATGAGGAAGCCGCTAGAATCAGGGATCTTCTTACAGGGTTGGAGAATAAGGATGGCACATAAACAACCTGCGCAGGATAATAAAGTTTCACGATACGAATTTCTGAGAAAGCCCGGAAAATGGCTGGCAGGCGAAGCTGAAAAGGGTGTTGTAGCCAGCAGCCGTATCCGGCTGGCCAGAAATCTCGAGGACTATCCTTTCCCCGGCAGAACATCGGTTGCGCAAGCCGAAGAGATAATGCAGAAAGTCAGACAAGCCGCGGTTGCGTCAAAATTGCTTAATGGGGCGTTATTCTTTGATATGTCGGCTATGGATCCCCTGGACAAGGAGATACTGAAGGAAAGGCGCCTTACCAGCATGGAGTTCGGGCGCAAAGGAAGCGCTCTGCTTGTTGAGGAAAAGGAGCATGTTGCGATAATGGTGAACGAAGAAGATCACCTCAGGATACAGGCAATGGATTCTGGACTGTGCCTGGGGAAAGTTCTTGAAGTGATCAGCGCTGTGGACCTGGACCTGGAGAAGCGCCTTGATTATGCGTTCAGTCCAAGATACGGGTATCTAACGGCCTGTCCCAGCAATGTGGGAACCGGTATGCGGGCCAGTGTGATGCTTCATCTCCCGGGACTGTGCCTGATGGATGAAATTGACCAGGTAATAAACGGTTTTCACAGAACTGGTTTTGAGGTTCGCGGCATTCTGGGAGAAGGCAGCGTGTCATCAGGCAACATATTTCAGGTTTCTAACCGGGTCACGCTGGGCATAAACGAGAAGGACACAATATCAACCCTGGAACGAGTCAGTGAAGATGTTATACAGCACGAGTTAAACGCGCGCGGCAGGCTTCTGAGCACGCGTAGAGAAAGAGTCCGAGATCATGTGTCCAGGGCGCTGGGGGTTCTTCTTTATGCCGAGTTGTTGAGCTCCAGGGAAGCGACGGATCTTCTATCCGCTTTGAAGCTGGGTCTCGAGATGGGGATTGTAAAAAACATTACTCTTGAGGAAATTGACGATATAAGCGTCTTGACACAACCCGGGCATCTTCAGAAAATAAAAGGAAAGAAACACCGGATAAAAGACAGAGATAGAATACGGTCTAAACTGGTTCGGGATAAGTTGCAGTCTGTAAAGATTGCCGCCAGAGTCTCCCGGGCCGGATAAGGGAAAAATTATGAATAACTTTACTAATTTCACTCCAAGGGCGCAGAGGGTAGTGCAGCTTGCCCGGAAGGAAGCCGATAATTTTAACCATCCTTACGTCGGCACAGAGCACCTTTTACTGGGATTGATTGCTCTGGGCGAAGGGGTTGCTGTAAATGTGCTCGACAGCATGGGGGTCTCGCTGGAACAAGTCAGGATGGAAGTCGAGCGGGCCGTAGGACATGGGCCCGAAACCAAAACTGTTGGCGCTGTTCCATTTACTCCGCGTTCAAAGAAAGTATTGCAGCTTGCCATGAGCGAAGCCAGGGCGCTTAACCACAGTTATGTGGGAACAGAGCATATTCTCCTGGGACTTCTTCGTGAGGGAGAGGGCGTTGCGGCGCAGGTAATGAGGAACCTGGATATCGACCTTGACAGCGCCCGGATCGAGGTTATGCGGGAGCTGGATCCGAATTTCGCGAAAGAGCAGGAAGAAGGCGATATTCTCGAGGAGATGGAGGCAAGGTCAGGCAGCAGGAAACGACAGGAAAGCCGGACGCCTGCCTTGAATACATTTGGCAGGGATCTCACTGAACTTGCAGGTTCTGATGAACTTGATCCGGTTGTCGGGCGCCAGTCTGAGCTGGAAAGAGTGATACAGATACTGTGCCGCAGGAATAAGAACAATCCGGTCCTGCTTGGAGACGCGGGCGTAGGAAAAACCGCGATCGTGGAGGGTCTGGCCCGGGCAATTGTCGAGGGCGATGTTCCCGAAGCTATGAGAGACAAGAAGGTTGTGGCCCTGGATATGGCTCTAATGATTGCCGGCACAAAATACCGGGGACAATTTGAAGAGCGGATCAAGGCGGTGATGGAAGAAATAAAGAAGGCCCGGAATATAATACTTTTTATTGATGAGCTGCACACCATTGTAGGCGCCGGTTCAGCGGAAGGCGCCATGGACGCTTCCAATATAATCAAGCCGGCCCTTGCGCGCGGCGAGCTGCAATGTGTCGGCGCCACTACAATGAACGAGTACAGGAAGTACATAGAGAAGGATACGGCTCTTGAACGGCGTTTTCAACCGGTAAGGGTTAACGAACCTTCCGCTGAAGACACTATTAAAATTCTCCAGGGAATAAAGCAGAGATATGAAGATCATCATCGGGTGCGCTATACCGACGAGGCTCTGGAGCAGGCTGCGAATCTTTCCGACCGCTATATATCGGATCGTTTCCTGCCGGACAAGGCGATTGATACAATAGATGAAGCTGGAGCAAGGGTGCAGATACTTGCTACGACCCGATCGCCGAAGATGAAGAAGAGGGAAGCCGAAATCGAAGAGATAAGGCTTCAGAAAGAAGAGGCCATACGCGAACAGCGCTTTGAAGAAGCCGCTCAGTTGCGGGATCGTGAACGCAAGGAACGTGAATCGTTGAACAAAGCGGTTGAAGAATGGAAGGAATCCAGCAAGAACAAGGAGCTGGTTGTCAGCGAGGATGATATTACCGCGGTGATATCCAGATCCAGCGGTGTGCCGTTGAATAAAATGGAAGAGTCTGAACTCAGCCGCCTGCTTGAGATGGAGCAGGAGTTGTGCAGCAAGGTGATAGGCCAGGACGAAGCCGTGGCTGCCATTTCCAGGGCGTTGCGGCGCTCGAAAGCTGATCTGAAGGATCCGCGCAGGCCGATTGGTTCTTTTATGTTTCTTGGACCAACCGGAGTAGGGAAAACCCTTCTGGCCAAGACGCTTGCTGAATTTATGTTTGGCGAAGACGATGCGCTTATTCAGGTGGATATGTCCGAGTATATGGAGAAATTCGCGGCTTCGCGGTTGGTGGGTTCTCCTCCGGGTTACGTGGGGCACGAAGAAGGCGGCCAACTTACTGAACGCGTTCGCAGGCGGCCATATTCGGTCGTTCTTTTTGATGAAGTTGAAAAAGCACATCCTGATGTGATGCATATGTTGCTCCAGATCCTTGAGGAAGGAAGGCTTACAGACGGGCTCGGAAGAAATGTGGATTTCAGGAACACGATTGTTATCCTGACATCGAACCTCGGCGTGGACGTCGGAGGAAAAGCTGCCGGGCTCGGTTTTGCGGTACAGGAAGAAAGGGAAAACTATGAGCGCCTGAAATCGAGAATGATGGAAGACGCCAAAAGACACTTCAAGCCGGAATTTCTCAACCGTTTTGATGACCTTATTGTATTCCGCCAGCTTACCAGGGAAGACGTTGTGAAAATACTGGACCTGGAAATGGGCAAGGTTCGGAAGCGTGTGTCCGAAAAAGGCGGGAACCTGATTTTAAGCAAACCTGCCAGGAACTTCCTTGTGGACAAAGGGTTTGATGCCGCTCTCGGAGCGAGGCCGCTGAGGAGGGCAATAGAACGATACCTGGAAGATCCGCTGGCAGATGACATTTTGAGAGGTCGCCTCAAGGGTAACGAAGAGATAGAAGTAGTCAGTATGGACGAAAAACTGGCTTTTCGACAGAAACGCGCAGAAATTGCAGGCAAAAAGTGAGAAAGCCTTGCATTTCTTCCGGTGACGTGCCAGACTTTCTCGTTTTGTTGGTTGTTAGTGATTCGCAAATCCTTTGCCGCAAGGCGTGAGGGGCGGTGAGTCCATCGCGGAGTTGAATTGAACGGAGGATAAATGTCAGTAAAAATAAGACTTACCAGGACTGGCGCAAAGAATGACGCCTGCTACCGGGTGGTGGCAATAGATTCCAGAACCCGGCGCGACGGGACGGTGCTGGAAACGCTTGGATGGTACGATCCCAAGAAGAAGGAACAGGAGTGCAGCCTGAAGCTTGACAGGGTACAGCATTGGACGCAAAACGGCGCCGAAGTAAGCCCTACCGTCAAAAGCCTTATCAGAAAGTCGGCGAAGCAGGCGGAGGCCGTTGCGCCACAGGAGGCGGAAGCTCCAACTGAAGCATGAGCCGGGTGCTGCTGATTGATATAGTAACTATTTTTCCGCAAATGCTGGAAGGGTTTCTATCTGAGAGCATCCTGGGAAGGGCCAGGAAAAAGGGGCTGGTTGAAATTCGCGCAATTAACTTGAGGGATTTCACCGAGGATGTTCACAGGACGACCGACGACAGGCCGTACGGTGGCGGACCTGGAATGGTGATGAAGCCCGAGCCGATATTCCGTGCGGTGGAATCGGTGGCAGACAGCGATAGCCGAGTGGTGCTGATGACGCCGCAAGGTGAGCGGTTGACTCAGAAATATGCGGCAGGATTGAGCGAAGAAAAACACCTGATTTTTGTTTGCGGTCACTACGAAGGCGTGGATGAACGCGTGAGAGAACACCTGGCCGATCTTGAGCTGTCGATAGGCGACTATGTGTTGACTAACGGCGCGCTGGCCGGAGCAGTGGTTATTGACGCCGTGGTTAGGCTGGTTCCCGGAGCGTTGGGTTGCGGAGACTCGGCCGCGTCGGAATCTTTTTCCGAAGGCATGCTTGAATATCCGCAGTATACAAGGCCGCCGGAGTTCAGGGGTAGAAAAGTGCCGGAAGCGCTGCTTTCGGGGAATCATAAGGAAATAGCCGGTTGGCGCGATGACCAGGCTAAAAAACGGACAATTGAACGAAGACCGGATATCATGGAAAAGGGAACAGATATCCCGAGGAAAACAAAAAAATGAAGCCAGCTCGGTTTTGAGGAGGCAAGGATGGTTTCCAGCATGATTAATAAAATAAACGAAGAAAATATTAAAGAGGACCGGGGAACTGCTTTTTCTATCGGCGACACTGTTGATGTTCACGTGAAGATCAAGGAAGGCGACAAAGAGCGCATTCAGGTATTCAAGGGAACAGTTATTGCCCGGGATGGAGGCGGTTCAAATGAGACTTTTACGGTGCACAGGGTTTCGCATGGAATTCATGTTGAGCGTGTGTTTCCGGTTCATTCGCCCCATATTGAAAAGATCAAAGTCGTCGCTTCCGCAAAAGTGAAGCGCGCAAAACTTTATTTTCTTCGAGACCGCAAAGGCAAAAGGGCGCGTCTCCGATCTGTCCGTAAAATGTAGAAACCGGACGATCCGGCCCGAGGAACAACCTATTGCTTTCTATAGAGAAGCATTTGTGGCAACAGGGCTTCGTTAGAATCGGCGGAATAGACGAAGCCGGACGGGGACCGCTCGCCGGGCCGGTAGTAGCCGCAGTTGCAGTGTTTGACAAGAATTTTGCCCTAGACGAAGAGGTTCTTTCTCTCAAGGCAATAAACGATTCAAAAAAAATGTGCCGGAAACTGCGAGAGTCTTCGTTTATCTACCTGGCCGAATGTGACAACGTAGAGATAGCCGCTGGTCTTGCGGATGTTGATGAAATCGGGCGGCTTAACATACTCCAGGCAACATTCCTTGCCATGAAAAGGGCTGTTGCTGCTCTCGATTGCCCGCCTGATTATGCGATTGTCGACGGGAACAAATGCCCTGATCTGCCATGTCCATGTTCTTGTGCGCCGGGTGGCGACGGCATAAGTCTTTCCGTTGCCGCAGCCAGCATAGTCGCAAAAGTTCTGCGCGACAGCCTGATGATGGCGCTCGACAAGAAATACCCCGGCTATGGTTTTGCCAGTCACAAGGGTTACGCCTCGCGCCGGCACATGCAGGCATTGCTTGAGATGGGGCCCGCGAAAATCCATAGAAAAAGCTTCAGACCGGTGAGGGAAGCTGCAATAATAAAGCAAATCCGGCATGAAGATGAAAACGGGAAATCATGAATCCCTTAGATAAACTTCTTAAATGGAAAGAGGATTCGGCGGAGCATCTGAAGACAGGCGACTGGGGCGAGACCAGGGCTGCCAGGTTGCTTAAGGCAAAGGGCTATCGTATACTTGGGCGGAATGTAAGGGTTGGAACCCGGGACGAAGTGGACCTTGTTGCGAGGGACAAAAATATACTTGTTTTTGTCGAAGTCAAGACGCGGCGGCGCGTGGATTTCGGAAGGCCTATCGCAGCGGTGAACGCAAAAAAGAAGCATGTGCTTTCCAGGGCTGCGGTAAGATATTTGAAGAAGCTTGGATTCCCCCCGGTATGCATACGCTTTGATGTTGTCGAAGTTACAGGCGCACCGGATACCGGCGAATCGGACATCAACCATGTAGAAAACGCGTTTCAACTGGATCGGCGTTATACACTGCCATGATGTAGAGAAAATTCATTTGCTTGCGGCTGAAGGCCGCTCTGGGAAGATACGGCTTGACAGCAAAATATCGAGGGTTGAATATATTCAACTCTGAAAGGATATGAAATGCGATCAAAAAAACGATACCAATCAATTCTGTTGCTTCTGCTGGCCGGTCTGTCTTTATCTGCTCTTGGTCTGAAGAAATCGGATCTGTCTGAAGAAGCGCGGTCTCTCCTGCCTGAAGGCGCTCTTGTGACTGTTGAATTCAAGGATGGCAGTGTTATTTACGGGGTGCTGAAGAGCGAAAGCGACCGGACAATCCTGATGCAGGTGCGGCTCAAGGACGGTTCCTATAGCGAAAAGACCATTTTCAAATCTAAAATTAAAAAAACAGAACCGATGGACGTATCAATGCTGTTCGCCATCAGATTGAAGGAGCTCGCCCCGGAAGAAAAAGAAGCCCTGGAGAAAGAAGAATACAAGAATCTCATTTTTCTTTGCGATGAATTCCTGGAAAAGTGCAAGGGATCGAAAGTATACAAGAATATAGCGAAGCTGAAGAAAAATCTGGAAGAGGATCTCGGCAAGCTCGAAAAAGGGATGAAGATGGTCGACGGAGAATGGTATACACCGGTCAGGGCCGCGGTCAGAGAATTCGATCTTTACACTGAAAAGCTTAAGGAAGTGAAGAAAAAAGGCGACATCAAGTCAAACAAGAAAGCCAAAGAGTTCTACGATAAACTGGAGGATCAACGCAGGGAAACGGCAAGGGAGCTTCCAAGGATCATGACCGACCGGCTGCCGAAACTGCTTGAAGAGAAACGTTTCGACGAAGCAACCGAAGAGATGCACGCTTTTCTTCAGTTCTGGCTCGACCAGGTGGTCCAGAGTGAAGGCTCAATTTCAGGGGCTTTAAGGGAAATGGACTTTGGACATCTAATCAGACTTCAGGAACATATACTGGAAGCTTATTTTGCCGCTGGCGGCGGGGCCGAAAAGCCTGCCCGCATGCGTAAGACCGGCAACATGGTCTTTATTCCCGGAGGATACTTTCTAATGGGGGATCAGAAGGCCAAACAGCCGTCGGATACGTTTCCATGCCACATTGTTTATGTGTCGCCGTTTCTTATCGACAGGCACGAAGTTACCAACAAAGAGTATCGGCAATTCGTAGAGTATGTTAAGAGGACAGGCGATAATTCGATGGCCCACCCGGACGCGCCCCCTCTTAAGGACCACGCGGCGGAAGGCTGGAAAAAAGACACGCTTAATGGCGAAAATCAGCCTGTTGTCGGCGTAGACTGGTTTGATGCTTACGCATATTCCAACTGGAAAAAGAAACGTCTGCCGACAGAGGCCGAATGGGAAAAGGCAGCAGGCGGATACGATTACGTAAAGTTCCCGTGGGGAGACGAGAACCCCGAAAAAGGAGCGGCAAATTACAGGGGCAGCCGCGAATATATTGCAAGCCAGATGGACTCTCAGCTTGCTTCAAGGTTGGAACCGCCTCAGGGAGGTTGCTCGTGTGTCCGGAAGGTCGATACGAAACCTCCGCCAAAGACCCGTCTGCCTCGTAAGACCTGGGATGTCGACAGCGTGCTGCCGGAAAAAGCCAAGAAAGCCATTGCAGAAGAGATGTTTTTATGGGATCATAATTACACGAATGCGAACGGTTTATTCCATATGGCGGGAAATGCCGCTGAATGGGTAAGCGATTTTTATGAAAGTAAATATTACATGGAAACCCCTTTGAGAGACCCGAAAGGTCCGGAAAATGGAAGGGTCCATGTTTTCAGGGGAGGGTCATACCTGACTTCAAACCCCGAGCAACTGCGCGTATATGAAAGGTTTTTCCCGAAAGGGAAAGGCATGAAATCGGGAGTCAGCGGCGGAAATCCTTTTATTGGGTTCCGATGCGCCAGGTCCATCGATATCGTTCAGCAGAATTAATCTGCCTGAAACCTTGTTTACCTGCCTGCTGCTTTCACTAAGGCGAGTTTTGACGGCGGATTGCGCCGGTTTGATGACTTTCAGACCGGACAACATTTACTGCTGGTCAAGAATGCTTTTACAAGACAACCACAAGAAAAAGGAGGAAAAATGAAGATGAAGAATAAAAGAACAACATTGACAGGCGCGCTGGTGGCAATTTCGCTGTTGTGCATGAGTTGCGTTGAAAAGAAGGCTCCTGCCGAAGCGGGAGATATTACCGACCAATCAAAACAGGATACAACAGAGGCTGGCGTGCAGGGAAGCCAGGCCGGGCCCGATTCGGCTATGGCGGAGCCGCTCGTGTCGGAATTGCAGAGCCCCGGAACAGGGACAAATGTTATTGTGTCAGTCGAGGATAACGACCTGACGGAGGAGCAGCTTGCAAAGATAGTCAACCAGCGCATACAGTCCAGCCAGATGGCGGGGCTGCAACCACAGCAGAAGCAAATGTATGCGGAGCAACTTAAGAGGAACGTGATAGAAAGTTTCGTCGACAGGAGTGTTCTTCTTGAGACCGCGAAGAAAAAAGACATAGTTGTTGAAAAGGCGGAAATTGATGAAGTCATCGAACAGGTCAAAGGAACAGTGCCCGGGGAAATGACATTTGAGCAGGCTCTTGCTCGAATGGGTATGACCATGGACGAGCTCGAAGAACAAATCAAGGGAGAGCTGATGGTGCAGGAGCTGGTAGAAGAGAAGCTTAAGGCGCTTCCCGAGATTGATGAAGAGCAGGCCAAAGCCTTTTACCAGGAAAGGGAACAGGAGTTTACCAGGGGTGAATCAGCTGAAGTGCGTCACATCCTGGTCAAAGTCGAAGAAGGGGCAGATGAAGCAACTTTGGAGAAGAAGAAGGCCGAAGCCGAGCAACTGCGCGACAAGCTGGAGGAAGGCGCAGATTTTGCCGAACTGGCGAAGGAGCATTCCGAATGCGGCAGCGCCGCAAGCGGAGGCAACCTTGGCGTGATTGAAAAAGGCAGGACCGTTCCGGCATTTGAAAAAGCCGCATTTTCTCAGGAGGTTGGGAAAATAGGACCGGTGGTTAAATCGAAATTCGGTTATCACATAATTGAAGTGCTGGAAAAAAATGAAAGCGGCGCTATCCCGTTTGAAAACGTTAAAGAGGATATAATGAATTACCTGTCGCGCCAGCAAAGCCAGGAAGCCTTGAACAATTACATTGAAGAAGAGAAATCAGGCATGGATATAGAGTACCCCGCCGGTAAGCCCGAAGCGCCCCGGCCAATGATGCCTATGCAGCAGGCGCCTTCAAACTAGCCCGCATATCTCACAAAATTCCTGTTGCGAGCGCGGATAGCGCCACTGCAACGGCACGAATTGACAAACCGCCAGATTGCAGTATGTTTATACGGCTGCTCCGGCGTTTCACCAATTCGCGCCCCCGCAGCAGCGCTTTGCACGCTCTCACTACGAAATCCTGTGAGATATGCGGGCTAGCCCGCGGCCAGGCGCGGTTCGCAAAGTAGTTTGACGACTTATACCCTGGAAGGGCGCAATGCGGGAAACTTTGGGCAGTGGTATCAGTGCTGCCATGCTATAGCAGCGGTAAGGGTGAGGTCATTTTTTTCGATGCCTTCTGCCGGATCGCTATTATAGCGGTTTTTCAGGGCGATGCGAATATTCAAGGTTGCGGTCATAGGGGCCTGTGCTCCGGTTTCGGCGTTCAGAATATACCTGTTTACATCGTCGGCTTTCATAAGGCATTCGAAGGCCTGCCATATTTTTGAGGATGTTCCAACTTCCTGTTCATATCTCTGTGAGATACGCAACAGGGGATATTCTTCCGGCTCTCCTGCGGTTCCCTCCCAGAGATATCCGGCTCCGGCATCTATATTGGCGGTAGCGCGGTCGGTTTTGAACAGGTAACACCCTGCTCCGCTTACAATTCGAGCCCTGTAGTCTACTTCAGAAACCTTGTCGTAGAAAATTGAAGCGTCGGTATAGCCGTAACTAATATTGAACTTGCGCTTATAGTTGAGACCCAGTTCGCCTGTGTCAGTGATGGTTTCTTTACTGCGCGACCCGTTTTCTTCAATGCTGGCCTCCCCGTAAGATGCTTCTGCGTCTAAACGGAATATGTTTTTTCCAGATTCTTTTTTCCAGGTCAGATATGCGTTTCCTGTTGATTGGTCGCTGTTGCCCTGAGAAATGCTCAACCCAGCGCCGGTAGTGAGGCTGTGTTCTTTATCGGATTCGCCGCAAACTGTGGCAGGAAGCAATAATATGGCGCAAATCAGTAAAACCCATGCTTGCGGGCTAAAGCACAGCAAACACTGGCTGATCTTGCAGACATTTTCCATACGCAGAGTATTGCAGGAATATCGACATACTGCAAATAAAGATGCTCGATCAGGAGGCGCAAAGTTGTTTCATTGGGCACAAATCGAGGCGCTGTCAAAAACCTTGTAAAAAAAATCACGGACTCGGCATGTGAATGAGTAAATGTCAGTAACCTTGCAGGTTTTCAAGTTCCTCATCATACTGTGGCGCAAGCTTATTCCATCGGTATCGGTCGGATATTTCATTCCCGCGAACCGGCACATACTGCCAGAGATTGCCTGCCTTGATCCTTTGGATCAGTGTTGTAAGTTTTGAGGCAAGATCTCCAGGGGTTCCGTTATGGAAGAAGGATTCAATGGGTTCGTCTTCGGAATCGGTCAGAATCTCAGGGTAGGAAAGACGATACGGCACGAGGGGGTAAGCGCCTGCAGCCATTGCTTCAAGAAGGCTGATGCCGAAAAATTCATGTTTCGCTGTTGAAACGACAATATCCGAACCGCTTAGAACAGAAAGATAATCCGTGTAATTTTCCCGGTAGCCCCAGTGGATAATATGATCCTGAAGAGAAACATGCGCTTTTTCAAAGACCTCGGCAACATGCCTCGCATTTCCGCCGCCTATGACCGATACTTCAAAATCGACATTTTCGGATTTAAGTATATCAAGAGCCTTGAAAAATATTTGCGGGGCTTTGTCGTATTCCCACCGGGCCGCCCACAAAATCCGGGGTATCTTGTTTTTACGTGTCCAGGCTGCATGAGGATGCTCGATTCCCAGCGGCCGTACGCGCGCTTTTTCTCTGATGCTTGCGACTGAGTCTGTCGGCTGGTAATCGGGCATGCGCTTGAGAAAGTTATAAAGGCCGGACAGGAAATCTTCTTGATGAAAACGCGAGTTGAACCATGTCTGCGAAGAAGCCAGGGCTGTTGTCATGTTTGAAAAAGAAAAATGGTAGTCCCTTTCTTTTTCATGCCGGACCGGATAGGTTACCTGGTTTTCGTGGAAGTATGAGACTGAGGGCAGGGACTGAATATGTTTGGAACTGAGCGCAACAAAATCGGCCAGTCCCAGCATGTCTGAACAGAAAACCAGGTCCCAGGTGCTACCGCAAGTTTCAAGCTCCCGCACCCGGTTGCTGAATGTTACGGCCGAATGACGCATTCGCCACCGCCATTTATTTGCCGGCAAGGTTAGAAGTGTCCAGGAGTGGCGGCTGCGTCTGATCCAGGAGTCAAGAAAAGCTTTATGGCTGCCGCCGTAATATGGTTCCAGGGCCAGAATTTTCATACACGAGAAATATTAACAGACTGCTGAAATAAATATGGCCGCACCCGAAGGTGCGGCCATATACTTGTAGTTGATTTAACTGCGGGAGGTAATACTCCGGCAGTCTGGATTTACTACCTGGGTCCGCGGTTGAAATTACGGCGCGGAGCGCGTTCCTGGCGAGGACGGGCCTCGTTAACCTTCAGGGTCCGGCCGTCTACTTCCTTGCCGTCGAATTCGTCGATTGCTTTTTCTCCGTCTTCGTCAGCTGCCATTTCGACAAACCCAAATCCCCTTGACTTTCCGGTAACTTTGTCTGTTATAAGGTTGCAGCTATCAACCTGTCCTATCTCCTGGAACAAGTCCTGCAATTCCTGCTCTGTTGTCTGAAAAGACAAATTACCGACATACAATCTCTTACTCATTACTACTCTTTCCTCTCTTTGCAGGTTAACGCAGCGGCCGTTCCCAGCTCGTCCGGGTTTAGGATCGCCACCAAACCACCACTCGGCAGGTTCGTGGGCAATCTACCAACTCACTTCTACTTCTTTTCCCTGCATCAGCGTCAAAGTCTCCCAGAGCAGAATTTAAAGTCAAGACTAAAATGCGAAAAGTTTTGGCTCTTCACGGAATTGTGTGCTTGGGGGCGCAGAGCCCCTTTCGCACAGGAGCTATCAAGCTACAAAAAACCTATTCGAAGAAGTTCTCGGCAAAGTGCAGGTTTCTGTGCTTGCCGTCAACCCGGGGTTTCACCCCGGGCTCTCGAATTGCAGCCTTTCAGGCTGCCGGACTCATCCTCATCTTTCTGTCGACAACATGTTCATCATTGGATATTGGATACGTTTTCTCCCTCCCCCTTCAT
>CAZIXB010000033.1:0-14443 GCA_964543205.1 uncultured Victivallales bacterium | reverse complement strand
GCAAGCCCCATTTCTTGCCAATTTCTCATGCAACCCACTTTCTTCGTTTACACCCCTGTAGCCTTTTTTCTCCAGGATAAAATCGTATCCTTCCGATTCGTCTATAAGGCAGAGGATACGTTTTGGCTTGTTGTGAATCCACACGGCAAGCACTTCGCCCGCGAAGATAGTATGGTCGCCCGCAGTCATCCGGCCTGCCAGCCTGCACTCCATATTCGCCACGCATTCCTCTATGAGCGGGGCGTTTATGTGTTTGCCCCTGGCCGGTGTAAGCCCTGCCTCTTTGATCTTATCTGTGTTCCTTCCGCTTCTGGTTCCGCAGATTATTGTTGCCCTTGCCAGATCTTCGCCGGGCCAGGCAAGAACGAATGCGCCGGAGTCGGCTATGAGATTGTGTGTAAAACGGGATGGCGCAACGCTAATTGCCATAATTCGAGGCGAGCCGGAAGCGTTCATTTTCCAGCCAAGCGGACAGATGCTCTGTTTGCCGTTAGATTCCGCGACCGCCCATGCCACCCTCGCCGGACGTTCACAGTGGTTCTTGAATTCATTCAAATTTGACTCTCTCATTGCGTTGTCCTTTTGTTAAACATGTGTGTCTATTGCGCGCTGTATCCTACTGACACTGCAAGTGCGAGTAGACATTTACTTGATAATTTTTATGAGTTCCCGGAAACGGGGATGATCCGCTGTTCCCATTGCCTCAAAGAGGAAAGTCTCTACACAGGTAGAAAGGATATGTTGTGAACGCAGACGGTCAAGGGCAATATCCCTGTCAATTGCCTTTCTGGACGATACACAGTCTGCTATAATTTCAGGCTTGTACCCCCCAGCTTTCAAATCAACGGCGCTGAGATATATGCACACGTGTGTTTCAATGCCGCAGAGGAAGACATGATCCCGTCCCGAATCTTCCAGTTCAGTCATGAACCGCGGTTCTCCGCAGCAGCTGAAACTTTTCTTATGGATGGGTTGCTGCCGTGTCAGCAGGGTTTCCAGTTCCGGAACGGTCCGGCCCATTTTATCAGGCGCCTGTTCTGTCCAGATGACGGGTATATCGAGCATAAGGGCGCCTTTGACTGCCCTCGCAAGATTCCCGACAAGGCGGTCCTTTCCGCTCATATGCTCGATAAGCTTAATCTGCGCATCTACCAGCACAAGTATACACTGTTTGCTGTCTATCATTCTGTCCTCTTTCTGGTTCCAGTTTCGACAGGCAGCGTTACTGTCACAGAAGTTCCCTTGCCTGATGAATCAATGCGAATCTGGCCGTTATGGTCGGTTACGGAACGTTTCGCTATAGGCAGTCCAAGCCCCATTCCTGTTTTTTTGGTTGTGCAGAAAGGGGAGAACACTTTGTCGATAACTTCCTGCGGCATCCCCGGGGCATTGTCACGCACCGTTATGCATATCTTCTGTTCCGAATCGGTTTTGCCGTTTGTCTGCGCTTCGACCCATATCTTCGGGTCCTGGCCATTCTCAAGGGCTTCTATAGAATTCTGTATTATATGCGCAAAACACTCAGAGAGAGCAGACGCGTCTCCGTAGACATCAGGAAGACCTGCCGGGATTACAGTCCGGATTGTTATCTTGTTCGCGATTGTTCTCTGTTTCGCTGTATTTATTGACTTGTCAAGGATCAGGCTCAGATCGACTGTCTGGAAGGAGGGCGGCGGAAGATTGGCAAACTCGTTGATCTTTTCGATGATCTTGTTCAGCCGGTCTACTTCGTGGGACATCAGGGAGCTGAATTCATTTCGGAATTTTTCATCATTGTATCTTTCCGGCAGAAGCTGCGCAAAAGTTTTGATGGCTACCAGGGGGTTTCTCACCTGGTGCGACATGCCGGCTGCCAGATCTGTCCAGAAAGAGGCGCGCTCAAGCTCCTGTTGTTTTCTGTTAAGCATGCGTTCCTTGGTCAGATCTTTTATGAACAGAACCGCGCCAAGACATTTTTCGTTGTTTTCGAGCAGTGCGGATTGCACGGAAAGATGGCGTTTTGATGCCGGCTCGTTCCATTCCTGAGGCTCTTCGGTGATATTCCCTTCCCGCAGAGCCTTGTTCAGTATGCTTGCCAGGTAACTTCCAAGTTTTTCGGAGGGTTGGTTTAAAACGGACTCTTCAGGGATGCCGAGAATCTTTTCCGCGGCGTCGTCATACCAGCGTATTCTCCCCTCCGGGTCTGTTGCCGCTATGGCTGTTGGTATTTCGCTGAGAACAATTTCCGCAAAAGTTTTCTGCAGCACGACCTCCTCGTAAAGCATCGCGTTTTCGATGGCCATTGAGGCGTGTTCGGCAAAAACCATGATATCCTGGAGATCGGAAGCAGTGAAAGGGGTCCCTGTTGCCTGCTGGCCCATAAAGAGCCAGCCTATCACATTTTTTCTGCCTTGAAGCGGCACTATCAGTTCCGCCCCCATGGAGTCCAGCGCCCTGTGCAACATTATTCTTTCGGCAATATTGGCGATGTAGTGGAGCCTGGAGCGCGATACGATTTGAGCCTGTGTTTCTAGCCAGCGGACCAGCGGATGATCCGAATCAAACCGTGTTGAACGAGTTTCTTCCCTGCATCCAAACTCGGCTTCCAGTGAGTAAAATCCGGCGTTTTTATTGTGTGTGAAAATCCCCGCCCGCAATACTATTGCCGAATTTGCAACGCTGTCGATTATCCCCTGGATAAGTTCTTTACGGTCTTCAAAGTGACGCAACGGCGGGAAAAACCTGCTGAGCATGTCGGAAGACGAGCGGCGGCGTTCGCCGGGCTGATCGATATGAGCGCTGCGCTTTGTTTCAGGCGCTGTTTGCAGCAGGCGCAGTTGTTCAACCAGTCGAATGTGAGCCAGCGACTGGCTCACCAGCGATTGGAACTGTCTGCCGTCGAAGTCAAGTTCCTGGATTCCGTATACACCCATGGCTTCGGCATGAAGGACAGGGTCGGATCTTTTTGCGCCAAGCGCAATAACCAGTGTGTCGGGCCAGAAAAGCTGAATTTCCTGCAAGAGTTCACGGGAAGCCGTTGCGCGCAGATCCATGATGATCAGGGCCGGATCGGCGCATTCGATCTCCCGCTTCAGAACACTGCCGCTGCTGATATGCCTTGTCGGCACACTTGATTCAAGAAATGCTTCAACCCGGCGCGCCAGATCTGCGTCGTCCGAGTATAAAAGGCATGGTGTGTCGGCTTTCATAGGGCAGCCTCCTCGCTGAGAATGGGAAATCTGATATAAAAGGTTGTTCCGCGGCCGGGTCGGCTTTCTACCTCTACTTCGCCATGGTGTTCTTCGATGATTCCGTGCGAAACCGAAAGGCCCAGTCCCGTGCCTTCGCTCTTGGTAGTAAAGAAAGGATCGAAAATGCGGGAAAGATTCGATTCCTCTATGCCTATGCCCGTGTCGCTTAAAGTCAACTGTATGCTTCTGTTTGCGGTTCCGGGTTTTGCAAGCCACGGTGGTTCGCTGGATATATTCTCTGTTTGAACGGTTATCCGTCCGCCGTTGTCCATGGCGGCAACCGAGTTCAACAGGAAATTGACAAATGCCTGGCTGAGCAGATCCGGGTTGCCTTGCACAAGATCATCTTCGGCGTCAAATTTTTTGAATAGTTCTATGTTATTGCGTTTAAGTTCCTGTTCCACCAGATGAAGTGAATTTTCCAGGACCGTATGCGCCTGTACTTTACTGAGTTGAGGCTGCGAAGAGCGAGAAAACGAGAGTAATTCATTAACTATCCCGTCAATTCTTTTTACTTCGGATCCTACCAGGGAAAGGAATTCTTTCCGGAACTCTTCATCCTCATGGCGTTCCGGGAGAAGTTGGGTGAATGTCTTAATAGTGACGAGCGGATTTTTGATTTCGTGAGCCATGCCGGCCGACAATGTTCCCATGCTTGCCAGCCGGTCAGAGCGGCGTATCTGGGCCTGGAGCTTCTTTACGGCGGTTAAGTCATGGAAAACAAGGAGGCAACCAAGAATCTCTCCTCTACTGCTTTGAAACAGGCTGGTACCCAGCCGTATGTGCGTTTTGGCGCCTTCGGGCAGGTGAAGGACCGTGTCTTCCAAGGTCTGCTTGCGACCGGTGGAAAAGGTGGTTGCCATGCACTTGCCGAGGGGGTCGGGCAATTGATCTATGGCGGAGCCGAGCGCCTGCCCGGGCGCCAGACCCGTGATCCGTTGCGCTTCCCTGTTAAACCTTGTGACCTTTCCGTCTGAGTTTGCGGCCACTACTCCGCTGACAAGATTGTCCAGCAGTATATCATTATATATTCTGCTATTTTCGGCCTGGGTATACAGCTTTGAGTTTTCGAGGGCCACGCCGAGCTGATTGCAAAGGATTTGAAGGGCATTCTGTTCAGGCGCGCTGTATATTTTGCCCGATATGCGCTTGCCAAGCAGAAGCACACCTTCTGTTTGTTCCTTGATTTTCACTTGAATCGCCATAGTAACGGCAAGCTTTTCAAGTTCGCTCCTGGCTTCCATTATCCGCTGTGTCTGGCGGCTTCGCCGCATGAAATCAATTGTTACGGGGCCATGTTTTGACTCCAGCAGCCGCAATAATGCGCTTTGCGCAGAAATAGATGCTCTTTCTTCTTTTTCCGGCCGGGCGTATTGCTGCGTGAAACAGCCGTCCCGGGCCATAAGCATTATAACTCGTTCCGCGCCTGTCATTGAGGCAACGAGGTCAACGAAATGTCTGAGCTGGTCTTCGGTCGTTCTGATCGATGTCAGAAGTGCATGGACCTTTTGCATGGCGTCCTGGATGTCGATAATGTCAAGGTCGATGAAAAGGTGTTTTGAGGCTTTTTGCATCATCCCGTGCGTGGGCGCAATTGAAAAACCTGCCGCAAGGGCTGCGGCAATATGGGCAATAATGTGCGCGTCGCTCATTACGGTTGAAAGCGCGTAATTTGTTCCGAAGAAAATTGCCGCGTAAAGCGCAAGGAGATAAATTGTAAAAAGTGTGTAGGCAGTGACCTGTCGGAATATATAGCCTACGTCCATTATGCTTCGCTTTGTAATTCCATAGGCGATAATTCCTTCGAAGATCACAACGGAGAGCGGAACAAATTGGGCGGAATACGTGTTGCCGACTGCTATCGGGATAATGTATCCGAGTATCGTCCCGGAAAGCACCGCCGCGCCGCTGGCAAGCATAGCGAAGTTCAGTTCGGCTCTTTCGATTCCAGCGGCGCCTTTTAAGTCATGCGCGAATCTCCGGATGAGTATAGACAGGACGATCAACCAGTATGCCAGATAGAGAATTTGGCCGGGGCCGTACACCGGCCTGCCGAAACCTTTTGTTACGACTACATCCCTGAGATAAAAATCTGTCTGGCACAAAAGTATGACAGGAGTGAAAAGAAGCGTCCAAAGCAAGGTAGTGTTTAACACTTTTTTGCCGCTCATCTCCGGTTGTGTTATCGATGTTCGAAACAGCTCAAAGCAGAGCGGCATTATTGTGACTGAGGCGCTCGCCTGCCTGATCCAGAACATGATTATGGCTTTATCTTCTGATAGAGAGCCGAGCAGGAAACAGGCAAGCCATATTGCAAACGAAAACGTTATAATTAAAAAATATCTGTTTTGCTTCCGAAGAGGATTCATCGCAAACACGAAGCCGCCAAGCAGCAGGTTTGCGCTCATTGCTACAATGGATGTAATCTGAAATATGCTCATAGAGCTAAAATATCGGTTACCAGGATGCCCGTTGCAATACGATGGAACTGTTGCCTCTTCCGAAACCGTGCGTGTTTACCAGAACATTTGCGGGAGCGTATTCTCTGGGAGAAGAAGGAACATAATCCAGGTCACACTCCGGGTCCGGATTTTCCAGATTTGTAGTCGGGGGAATAATTCCGTTTTTGATTGTGAGCGCGGCTGCAATTAACTGATGAGCACAGCCGACACCCATGGGATTGCCGGTTACGCCCTTTATCGAAGAAACCGGCATGTGAAAAGCATGTTCACCGAACACTTCCTTGATAAGCCGGGTTTCGCATCTGTCCATGTTCTGATCCCCGGGACCATGTGCGTTGATATAATCCACGCGGTCTCTATATAAGGAAGCATTGTCGAGCGCTTTCTGCATGGCCTTCTTCAGGCCGCCGCCCTCCTCTGAGTCAACCGGGTCTGCACAGGTTCCGTAACCGGAGATTTCACAATATGCCGCAGCGCCTCTAGCCTTGGCATGTTCGATGTTCTCGAGGATTATCATGGCAGCCCCTTCTGAGATAACCCCGCCGTCCCGATCCCTGTCAAATGGGCGGTTGGCCTTTTCAGGTTCATCGTTGCGCTGTGAGAGTTTTCGCGCCCCTGAAAAACATTCAAAGACATATCTCACAACCGCTGCGTCAGCGGCTCCGGCAAGCGCTATTTCGGCTTTGCCTCTATTTATGATTTCAGCGGCGGAAGCGACCGCATCGAGACCCGAAGCGCATCCTGTGGAAATGGTTAACAATTGAGCGTTAATGCCCAGAGTGTATGCTACGGCGCTTCCCATGGCATTCGGGATACTGGTTACCGCGGTCCAGGGCCGTGGCCGTTGCTGAGTCAGATCCATTGCAGTTGTGCTGACACCCATAACCAGCGGTATATCCCCAAGGTTGAGGAGGTCTTCGGTTGCAAGACCTGCATCCGCCAGCGCCATGCGCGAGGCAGCAACTGCAAATTGAGATGCGCGGGCCATCCTTTTTTCCGGCTTGAAATTCGCTGGTATATACTTGCAGGGTTCGAAATTCTTGACCTCTCCGGCAATACGGCAGCTGAGTCCGGATGCATCAAACAGCGTTACAGGGCCAATTCCGCTCTTTCCTTCCAAAAGAGTTGTCCAGAATGACTCCTTGGTTTTTCCGTTAGGGGCCAGAACCCCCAGTCCCGTGATTGCTGCTCTTCTATTGTGCGCGCTAAACATATTTCCTGTTGCCTGGGTAGATTTACAAGGCTTGGCGTCCAGCGCCAAGTCTTGTAAACATATCACGAATAAGACGCCCACGGTTATGAATCAGACCCTGCCAGCCCTGAATGAACAATACTGTGCATGACAAAATTGTTCCGTACAATTTTGCACATAATGCTTCGCTAGCTGTGGAAGTGTCAACAACAAATACACAACATGGTGAGCGTTTTAGCTTGGCACACTATATGCAATCATATATGTTTATGATGTTTTATTTATGCAACCAAGGAGTGATAATGCGAAGGGTGTACATAGTGAAATTAAGTAAACTGGCAACAACATTTCTGCTTTGTTCATTTTCAGCAGGCATAGCGCTTGCGGACGGATACCGCAATCCGCCGGAAGGGGCTGCGGCGCTGGGGACATCCGGGATGAGGTTGAGTTATGGCGACGATCCATCCGCCGTTTCTCACAACCCTGCAAACCTTATGGACCTGAAGAAGAAGCAAGTGATGCCGTCTGTGACTTTCGGTTATTCAATCAAAGAGTTAAACGCCGCCGGATATTCTGAGGAGTCTGAAGATCCTGTGGCAACGCTGCCTGCTCTCTACGGCGCATGGCCGGCTGCAGGCGGGGGATATGTTTTAGGGTTAGGCATTAATTCTCCTTACGGCCAGTCAACTACATGGGACAAAAATGGACTGGTCAGCAGCGTGGCCCCTTATTTTGCGGAGATCAGAACTGTTAACGTGACTCCGGCGTTCGGAGCAATGCTTGGAAATAATATTCGTATTGGCGCCGGCATGGGGATCATGTATTCGGAGCTTGATTTCCGGCAGCTTTTTGCGGGCAACACAGTCCGTTTTGACGCTGACGGCTACGGGGTTGGGTATAATGCCGGGATAACATTTAAAGCGCCCGGCAGGCAACGAATTGCCGTTACCTATCGTTCGCCTGTTAAAGTTGACTATGATGGCGATTTTTCTATGATGCCGGCAGGCGCCGGCGACTTTGACACTGAAATAGATTTTCCCGCGGAACTGGCTCTAGGTTACGGGGTCGAAGCCACGGAGAAGCTTCGCGTGGAAGCTAATGTGGAATGGGTAGAGCATTCGGTCAATGATAAGATGGTTCTGGATATCGGCGAGCACAATGACATGCTGGAGGCAGCAATGGGCAGACGCGCCATAGAGCAGGACTGGGAAGATACGTGGACATTCGGCGCGGGCGCGGACTGGAGCATGAGCCGTGCCTGGAGTCTGCGCGCCGGCTGGACTTATCTGCCCTCGCCTGTTGTTGAGGAGACTTTCATGCCCTCATGGGCGGAAGGCGATAAGCACGTTATCGGCGCCGGTTTGGGCTATGCAGGCGAAGCCCATACCCTTGATCTCGCATATGCGTACAATATTTGCGAGGAACGGGACATTGATAATCCTGCTCATCCGGTTACAGGCCAGCCATATCCATTCAACGGAGAATACGAGTTTGAGGCTCACCTGTTTTCAGTGTCCTACATTTACAGATTCTGATTGTGCGGAGAAAGATTTTATGAATTCAGGACAAAGCGGCAGAGGCAAGGTTTTGGTCGTAGATGACGAGCTGGGTCCCAGGGAGAGCCTCCGGGTTCTGCTGGATCGAGATTACGAGGTATTTATTGCGGACTCGGTCAGCGCAGGGATCAAATTGCTTAAAGAACACCGGCCTCATCTTGTCATAATGGATATCCGTATGCCGGGGAAAAGCGGAATCGAAGGGTTGCGCGAAGTGCGTCAATTGGATGAGCAGGTTTCAGTGATTATATTGACCGGTTACGGCGATCTTAAAACTGCCCAGGAGGCTGTGCGTTTCGGCGCCAACGATTACCTGACAAAACCGTTTGATACTGGTGAAATGCGGGAGACTGTGAGCCGTTATGTAGAGAGGACACGGGTTGAGAGAAAACGCCGCAAAATGCTCTCTGATCTATACGAGATGAATGAAAACCTGATGAATGATCTTGCTGACAAAGAGCACCTTGCTTCGCTGGGGCAGGCATCAGCTGAATTTGCCCATGACCTCAGGAACCCGCTAATGATTGTCAGAGGTTATGTAGAACTGCTGTCCGAAGAGATTGACAAAACAAAAAATATGGGCACGGACGATAATGGGACACTGGCTGAATACATTGACGTGATAGAGAGCAATGTTCAACGCTGCTGCGAACTCTCGCATATGTGGCAGAAATTCGGGAAGGCATCGATTGACGAACGTTATGATGTTCCTGTTTCTCAGGTTATAGACGACCTTGTTGCCGGGGTCAAGCCGCTGGCGTCTACACAAGGCGTAGAGATAGAATACTGTCTTGACGGCCTGGATCATATGATGGTGAATTGCAGTCCGGCCCAACTGCTGCGCGCTTTATACAACGTCGTGGCGAATGCGATACAGGTTGTGCGGCCTCCGGATGGAAAGGTTTGTGTCACGTGCGCGGAGAACGGCAAGAACGCGCAGATTGAGGTTCGCGATAACGGGCCTGGAATGAGCCCGGAAGTGAAAGACAGGATCTTTAAGCCGTACTTTACCACCAAGGAAAAGGGAAAAGGCACGGGTCTTGGCCTTGTTATAGCCAAGAAGATCACAGAAGAGCATGAAGGGACGATATCGCTGGAAAGCGAACAGGGCAGGGGAACGGTTGTAACCTTCACATTCCCACAGGTCGCGCGCGAGGAAGAAGTCCCGGCGATGTCCTGAATGAAATTTTCACAGCCTCACGCCTATGGCGCAACACTTTGATCCAGAGTGATCTATCCATGGGCTAGTCGAGTTGATGAATAGATCAGCCTAAAAAGCTATGGAGGATAAAGATGGATTCTTTCCTGGTCTATAATTTTTCAGGCGAGCTTGACGAAGTATCGCACCTTTTTCCCAGTGAACGGCTGGCTAAAATCGCTGCTATTGTGCGCGCCGGCGGGAAAGATGTTATGGTTCTTGACAGAGCCAATTTCAGCGACATGGCAGACTTCGGAAGCGAATACATGGAAAACCTGGGGCATCTGTCATTTCATGATTCAAATGAGCTGTACCGCGGCCGGGTTGAACAGGAGGCGCGTCTGATTATCAGCGGAGGATTCGATTGCATTTTCATGAACCTTTGGCACGGGTCTGGTTTTAAATTTTCAGTCGACCTGCTCAACGAGATAAAGAAATTGAGGCCATCGGTGAAAATTTACGGCATTGGCCAGAAAGTTGATTGGTTCAGCGACCATATATTGCGGCTTGGCCACGGCGCCTGGGATGGTTTGATTACCGGGCTTGGATATAACGCGGTAGAGAACATTGTAGCCGGAAAAAAATTCCGGGACAGCCCTAATGTTATTTTCTCCGGCGGGGATGGGGTAGTTTCTAATCCCAGGGAGACAATAAGCGTCGACAGTTACCCGCGCGCCGCATATGATTCAAGCGTTTACCTGAACATAGATCATAAACTGCCAGTTTATTCGCTCACCCTTTCCAACCAGGCATGTCCGAATAGGTGTGTTTTCTGCGTCAGGCCGGAAAACTACGGAAGGGATATTAAAAAACGCGATGTCAATGCGGTTCTGGATGAGCTTAAGGCTCTGAGATTCAACCACGGTGTGAAGCGCTTCAGAATCGAGGATTCGACTCCTCCGGGAAATGCCCTTACAGAACTTGCTGAAAGCATCGTATCATCGGGACTGCAAAAGGACATTTCGCTCAGCGCTTTTTCAAGGGTGGATATGAATAGCGGCGAGGACTTTTCGCTTTTAAAAGAGGCGGGTTTTGTCTCTTTGTTTTTCGGTCTGGAATCGCTCGATGATGACCACCTTAAGAGAATGAGAAAGGGGTTCAAATTTGAAGCGGTAGGGGAAACGCTTGAGAAAGCCCATTCCGCGGGAATAAAGACGGTTGGCAGTTTTATGTTCCCCTCGCCCGGGGAGACGCGCATAACCATGGAAACAACTCTACAGCGCATCGCTGAGCTGCGGCCTGTCCTGGATTCTGTGCTCGTCTTGCCTGCAACTGTTCCTCCCAACACAGAATGGGCGAGAAGCCCCTCGGATTTCGGCATAAAGCTTGACGCCGATTATATTGAACAATCCATCATCTATTCTGTTAAATACGAGGTTCCGATTGAACATTGGAAGCCGTTGCCTTTTACTTATGACCTTGAAGGGATCCCGGCAGAAAAGGTGACATTTGCGGATATTGCGCGTTTGAATACCGAGTTTACATCCAGGATTCGCAACGAGATCGGAATACCCCGCATTCCGGATTATTATTTTCTACTGGCTGATTTTGCGGGGAAAGATCCGGAAACAACATGGAAGACAATAGTCGGATCTATCATGAAAAGAGACTACGAGCGGCTCAGGGATTTTTTCGGGAAGATATAATTGCGTCAGAATGATCAGGAAGGACACTAATATGAAATACTTCTGTATGCCTGCGGACTTTAATAGGGACACAGTAGACGCATATGCCCGGCTTAACAGGAAATACGGAGAGTCACAGGTCCAGGAAACCTACGGAAATGTTTCCGTGGCCAATATCCTGGCTTCAGGCAGACCTGTTGCCTCAATCCCGCAGGTGGACTTTGAACAGTTGTCCGATTATGTCGGATATTCGAAAAACAATGGCCTGGATTTCTGCTACACAATTAACGCGTCTTACATGCAGAATCAGGAATTTACGCCGGATGGCATAAAAAAGATAAAAGGTTTTTTGAACAAACTTGAGGACGCCGGCGTCAGATGCGTGATTGTGGCGTTGCCTTCTCTCATAGAATTGATCAGAGAATCGGGATACGATTTTGAGATCAAGGCGTCGGTCATCAGCCAGATTAATACGGCAAACAAGGCAATGGCATTTAAGAAGATGGGAGTGGACAGGATCAGCCTGGATGAATCTGTAAACCGGGATTTTGACAGTCTTAAGAGGATCAGGGACAGTTTTGGAGATCAGGTTGAGGTAATTGTAAATTCCGTCTGTCACCAGGACTGCCATTACCGGATGTTTCACTATAACCAGATTTCCGGTGACTCAGTTGATTTTTCAAACGAGGTAAGTTCCACTTATTACAAAACCCGCTGCGCTATGCGGTTGTGCGATGATGTGAGCGGTTTTCTCAAAATCACATGGATCAGGCCCGAGGATCTGCGCTATTACACGAATATTAACATTGAGCATTTTAAGCTTCAAGGGAGGCAAACAGTCCTGCGAGGAGATCCGGCAAAGGCAGTCGAGCATTATTTTAAAGAGGAATACGACGGGGAACTGAAGGACCTGTTATTCATGTTTGCTCCCGCGGATAATTTCAGGCTGAAAATACAGAACAAATCACTTGACGGTTTTATCAAGCCGTTTGCCGAAGTCAACGGCTTTTGCGCCAAAGACTGTACGAGCTGCAATTATTGTGAGAATTTCGCGCGCAAAGTGATTGATTACGATGATACCCGTAAATCTCTAAGGGAAGCGCATGATTACCTTGCTGCCAATGATCCATACAAAAAGATCATTAATCCGAATGGCTAACCCTGCATATCTCATAGGATTGAAGGCGGTTTTGATTTTAGCCCGCATATCTCACAGAATTCCTGCTGCGAGCGCGGATAGCCCCACTGCGACGGCACGAATTGGCAAAACGCCAGATTGCAGTATGTCTATACGGCTGCTCCGGCGTTTTACCAATTTGCACCCCCGCAGCAGCGCTCTCCACGCTCTCGTTACGAAATTCTGTGAGATATGCGGGTTAGAAAGTCCAGGCCAGGACTGACGAGAGCATCAATGAATCTTGCGATATTCCAGCCGTGTTTTTGTAAACGCGGGCTTCGCTGCCGCTTTTTTCTAATTTCAAATTTCCGGTGATCTCAGAGATTGACTGGTAATCCAAGCCTGCTCCGATGCGCCACGCGGAAGTAATGGAGTATGAACCTGTAGCGCCGATTCCGGTGTAAGAACCTCTGGTGAAAGATCCCGTATATGTTATGTCTCTTGCAAGATGCCGGTCAATGTCTTCGGCTTCCACCATATTGCTGAGGGTGGCATAAAAAGATAGATTCAGCTTGTCTTTAACGTAGGAGGCTTCTATGCCCAGGTACGGGAATGTGAACGACTGTTCGTAAACGACAAGGTTGGGGCCCCCGAAATTTCCCTTTATATCCCGAAAGCCGTTAACCGAGGAATAAACGAATTCCTTCGCGGAATCAGACCATTTCCAGAAGTCATCTTTGTAGCCGGCCAATATGTTGAAACACATATTGTCATAGAACAGCATCGGAACAGAGATGCTGATATCCGCTATGGTTGCGTCAGTTACCCGCGCTTTGCTTCTTGAATAATGAGTCCAGCTTTTCGGGTTTTCGATCGAGAACCAGTCATAATCCGCCATTTCGCCATCGCCTCCGTTGATGGACGTCCAGTAGCCTGCGGAGATTCTGAAGCTCTTGTCGAAGTCTGCGGTTGCCACGGCGCCCAGCATGTAGATGGAAGAAATGTCCCAGATAAGTTCGCTTAGCTTATGAGAGCCGGAACCGGGCATATTCCGGTAAACAATTCTGCGGGCTTCGCCTTCGACGCGCCCGTAAGTTGCTTTCATGTCCAAAGAAATTCTACCTTGGGGAAGCTCCAGCGGATTCGTGCGGGTGTGGGATCTGGTCGCATACGCAGGAGCAACCAGGGCTGCAAGGGCAATGATAAGCAATAGAATTTTAATTTACATCTCCTCAGAACCGTTAAAATCGTTGATAAACATCCTGGCAGCCGATAGAAACACTGATCCTGTTAGCCCGCGTATCTAACCTGCATATCTCACGGAATTTCGTAGTGAGAGCGTGCAAAGCGCTGCTGCGGGGGCGCGAATTGGTAAAACGCCGGAGCAGCCGTATAAACATACTGCAATCTGGCGGTTTGTCAATTCGTGCCGTCGCAGTGGCGCTATCCGCGCTCGCAACAGGAATTCTGTGAGATATGCGGGTTAAACCGAATTTGCCCGGCGCTAACAGCGCTCTGAACCGTTTCTGCTCGAAAAAGTGTGAGATATTCGGGCTAACGGATGTCGGCATGATATTTCTGCAGGGACTTAACTTCCGGCTCGCCGGATTTTCCTGCGGCAATACCTTTGGCTGCCGCTTTTGCGGCCGCTACAGTTGTTATGTAGGGAACCTTGTATCGGATAGCAGCTTCCCTGATGTAAGAGTCATCTGTCTTGCCCGCTTTGCCTTTTGGAGTGTTTATTACCAGGTTTATTTTGCCGTTCATTATGGCATCGGCAATATGAGGCCGTTGTTCGCGCATTTTGAAAGACCGTTCGGCTTTGACTCCGTTTTCTGCAAGAAACTTCTGTGTCCCTTCGGTGGCAAGCAGCGAATATCCCATGTCGGAGAAGTCTTGTGCCACCGCCAGGATTTCTTGTTTGTCTTTATCGGCAACTGTTATGAGGACGGTTCCCTCAAGCGGCAGACGAGCCTGCGCGGCGTCCTGTGCCTTGAAAAAAGCCAGACCGAATGAGTCGGCCAGTCCAAGGACTTCGCCGGTTGATCTCATTTCCGGTCCCA
>CAZIXB010000032.1:0-14474 GCA_964543205.1 uncultured Victivallales bacterium | reverse complement strand
CAGTATGTCTATACGGCTGCTCCGGCGTTTTACCAATTTGCGCCACCGCAGCAGCGCTCTTCACGCTATCACTACGAAATTCTGTGAGATATGCGGGCTACTCGGGTACACTTAATCGAATCACTTCGTCCCTCTCCGTTCAAGTGTAACACGGGATTTATTTATAAGTGTTATCCTGTCTGCAATTTCAGGGTCCGGTTCAAAGAGTTTCATGAAACCCTTAGTAGCAAAGAATTGAGCGGGCTGTGAGTCCGTAACAAACAATGCCTCGCCTCCCATGCGTTCCAGAATCCCCATTCCTGACTTCACTTCCATGACAAAAAGAATTGTGGAGAGCGCGTCGGCATCGGCGGCTGAGCCGGATATAACCGTGACCTGGGCCATGCCTTGCGCCGGGGCGCCGGTTCTCGGGTCCAGGATATGAGCATATCTCTTGCCGTCTATCTCTATAAACCTTTCATAGTTGCCCGAGGTAGCGACTGCTGCGCCGTTGGAAAGCTGGATTCTGCCAAGAATTGCTTCCGGAACGAAAGGATTGCGCACCCCTATGCGCCATGGTTCATTTCCCTGCCTTGTCCCGGCGCAACGCAGGTTGCCCCCGATGCCCACAATGAAATCCCGGGCGCCTCCGGCCTTCAGCTCTTCATAGCAGCGATCCACAGCATAGCCTTTGGCTATGCCTCCCAGATCCAGTTCCATTCCTTTTTGATCAAGGGATACAACCGCGGCGCGGTTTGTGCCATTTGGGTTCTCTTCTAACCCGCGGATCTTTATTTTCCGGTAGTCCACCAGGTCTTTTGCCGAATTAATTTCTTTTGCAACGGGAATGCTTTCAGGCTCATTGCCGTCTCCAAAGCCCCATATTTCCGCGAGCGGACCGACAGTTGGATCGAAAGCGCCTCCGGAAATTTCGGCGTATTGAAGAGCCATTTGGAGAACTGCGAGCGTTTCACCCGAAAGCCGGACACCCTTTGTGCCTGCGCGGCGGGAAAGGGCCGAGAGCTTGCTTCCAGTCCGGTATTTGCTAAGGTTGTGTTCCAACTCCTCTGTGATTTTTTCGCAAATATCAAGGTAATCGTTGGCTCTAGGCCCGGCTGAGCCAGGCATTGTAAGGTTGGCAATCGTCCCCATACACCGCCAGCTTTTCGAAACGTTCGAAGAGACAACAGGCTTTGAGCAACTGGAAAGCGCAAGAGCCATGACAACGATTAAACAGGTAATAATGCGGCGATCTGGGGTCATAACATTTCCCCTTTTTCGCGCAATTCTGCTGCCTTTTCCTCATCGCCAAGCTTCTCGAAGACTTCAGCAGCTTCAGAGAGAAAATTAAAGTACACCCGGTGAAGGTAGGGAGTGTCGTAAGTATGTAGCATTTTCCTGTAAAAGGCATGGACTTTCGGGAAAATTTCGGGTTCAGGCTCAAGGCGGTATATCTCTTCTTCATGATTGTAAACCAGGCGTCCACGCTGAAGCATATCTTTCAAGACCTGCAACAGCATGCGGTTGTTGGCAAAGACATCTTTGCCCTCTGCAGCTTCTTTCTTTCCGAGATGCGCCCAGTAAAGCGCGTGAGCCTGCGGAGTGCGCCAGTCAAGCGGTCCGTACAAATGGTCTGCTTCCTTCATTATGCCGGGCAACAACTTATATTGCTTTTTCAATTCTTCGGTCTTATCAACATCCCTGGCGAGATCTGCATAATCAGGAAAGCCGTCCCCGAAAAATCCAGACATCTTTTCTGCCCAGGCTTTCTTGAAGAACAGGTGGGCAGGATCCGATCTGCCGCCGATCTTGTGCTGAAATATCCAGCCCAGGTTGAGATACAATTCGGGATCATGCCTGTTGTACGGAATCCCATTATCCCTGAGGAGTTGTATACCGTTTTGAACCCAGCGCCACTTGTCTGCTTCGCGGGGCATAAGCGCGCTCACATTATAAGCCAGATTCCACGCGTGGAACCACCAGATTTCAGCATGGCGGGGTTCAAGTTTGGTAATCCAATCAGAAAGCTGGACAAGCTCGAATATCCTGCCTGTATTCTGAAGGTCAACCATCCTGATCCAGAGCATATCGGCAAAAAGGCCCCTGAAACCTCCCAGTGCAACCATGCTGAAAGCCACCATAGGCGGCATTTCCGTATGACGCCGGATTTCTCCGGCATAGTTGCCGCTGCGCATGCCAAGGACAATGTTATGTTGCACTGCCGCGGCTGCAAAACAGCAAATACAAATCGCGGCAATTACAGACGCCGGCAATCGTTTTCTGTTTTCAGGTTTCATTATCCTATTTGAATTCCTTTCCCGACAACACAACCCAGGCCAGACACCCCAGCAGCAAAGGCGCGGCAACCCCCATTGCAAGCAACGCCTCTAGAGTGAGCGGCCATGGGACAATATGTCCGTCCGACAAACTTTCAAGCGCATCGAATCTGGAAAGAGGCTCAAATATCATGGAAAGTCTTTCGGCAAAGCTTTCCATGGCTTTTTCAATAGCTCCGGGTTTGACATAAGCTCCATGGTGATGCGCATGAGGCTCCGGGGAAGATCTGAAATAATCTGCGAGTAACGCGACTGCCGCAATACAGGAGCTGACGAAAGCCGCAACTGGAAAGCTGAAACACGCGCCCGCGGTGAGCCCGGCGGCTGCTATCATCCCAAGCTGGGAGATTCCGACAACAAAACTGCGGAAAAGATTAAACTCAAATGTGCCGGCCGGTATCATAACGGCCAGCCCCCCGTGCGGATCTAACATGATCGCGGCTTGATCATTACCTCCGGTGTTTGAATACATTGCTTCAATCTCTACATAACCCTGCGGGCTGGTGTCAGCCGCAGGCCTGAAGACGGCCATGGGAATATCAAGCGAATATCTTCCGGCCGGGTAGTCCACGATTTTGCTTGTAAAACTGTTTGTGTGACCCCGGCAGCCCATCTTCCAGGTTCCGGAAGCCGTCAATCTTTCCAGCCCAGGCGTCCTGAATTTGAAATCCAGGGAACAATACTTTGACTGCCTGAGCATCAGGTCTAAAGGAACTCTGAAAATCCACTTTCTGGATTCCCCCGGCGATACGGTGTAATGACGGAAAATCATCCGGCGTTTTATTTTTTCAACAACCTCCTCGTCAGTAGAATCTGAAGGAACGATTTCCTTCCGCTTTAATTCAGCCAGCCGTTTTGTCGCCTCGCGCGTGAAATCCCTGTTGATCGGCGTGAACGACCGGCGCGCGGTTACCACTCTTGTCCTGGCGTTGCGCGCCTCCCCGGCGTCTGACGCAGAGGCCATCCTTACAGACACTACCGCGTAAACCAGCAGGAACGCTGCCGCAAGGGCCACAAAATTCAAAGCCATGATGCCAAGCCATTTGCCGAGCCAGATCTCAATTTTCCGCAAGGGTTTTGTGACGACAACATGTATCCTTTTGTCGGCCGCTTCCCTTGAGACTTCGCCGCACGAAACCCACAGCGTAATCACTGAGAGTATAAGAACCGCAACTGTCAGAGAATACTTGATCGTAACCGACAGCTCACTCGCAAGAACCCCGTCTCCCCGGGTTGAAAGAGAAACAGCAAGGACCGACAACATGAAAAACATGCCGGCACAGGCTGCTGTTCCCGATCTTGCCAGCTTTCTAACAGTGTCCTTTGCTATTGCAGATATTCTTCGCAGCATGACTGTACCTATACTCGGCAGCTGTTTACAGACTGCATCCCGGTTAGCCGGCTTGACGCAGAAATGAGGGAAGGCGTTCCTTCATGGCAACAGGCTCCCCGTTTGTGTCTACCGAAACATCCTCGAACACTCTTACAAAGAAATCCTCGAGTCTTATTGAAGGGTGGTCGATAATAGGTTCCTCTCCGGCTTTTTTAGCGGCAACCTTGACAAGCGTTCTGAAATTCTTTTCAGACAAGGCCGGAACATTAAACCTGATGCGTCCGGTTTCCTCAAGCAACTCCTTCACTCCGCCCTCCGCCCTGGTGCGGCCTGAATACAGGATGGAGATCCTGTCGCAGACATCTTCAACGTCCGCCAGCAAATGGGAAGACAGCAGGATCGTTTTGCCCTGGAGCCGCAGATTGCAGAGCAGACTTTTAACCCGCCTGCATGCAATCGGATCCAGGCCGGCGGTGGGTTCATCAAGAATAATTAACTCAGGATTATTTATCAAAGCCTGTGCCAGGCCCACTCGCCGGGTCATACCCTTGGAAAACTCGCTTATTGCCCGGTCCGCATGGCGAATCAGACCGGTCATTACAAGCAGCTCCTCTACTCTCCGATCAAGCTCGGTCTTTTTGATGCCGTAAAGCCGTCCATAAAACTGGAGCGCTTCCCTTGCCGTCAGGTATTTATGCAAATAAGACTCTTCCGGAAGATAGCCGATCTTTTCTTTAACATCCACATCGCGAGGAGGAGCGCCCAAAATGGAAATATCCCCATCATCCGGAAAAAGGAGGCCGAGCAGCAGCTTGATTGTTGTGCTTTTTCCTGATCCGTTAGGGCCAAGAAGGCCGAAAATTTCCCCTTTCTTCACCGTAAAGCTCAGGCCATCAACCGCTTTAACCTTCGGTCGTCTCCAGAAGTCGCGAAAAACCTTAGTTACATTTCGCATTTCGATTGCCGAGGACACACTGTTATTCATCCAGTCACCGCCGTTTCACCGCGCGTATTGACATATTTGCGCGCTTGGTCAATATCTTACTTCAATTCTCTGTTTCGAAACAAAAGTATTCCCGCCGAGAGCGCTCCTGCAATGTATAAGGCCGCATATAACGCCGCGTTGAGCATGTAGACGGCGCTGATTCTTCCGCCGCCTGTCAAATCATCAGCGCGCCAGAAATGTTGCCAATTCGGAAGCGTTCTGTAGAGCAGGTCCGCAACGAGACTTCGATCCGCAAATCTGCCGAACAGCCAGTCGCTCACGAGCCCCATAAAAAATAATCCTACGACAACAAACAAAGTCGATGCAGTGTTCAACCGTGAGGAAAGGGCAAGTGTTACCGCTCCTATTACCGCCAGCGCCATTGTCACAAGCGCCGAGGCGTTAACCACGCGCCAGTCGAACCGGAAGGAGAACGGGCTGAATTGCCCGGTGCGGTCAAAAAATGCCAGTACCACTGATCCGGCCAGGAGCGCTGCCGGAAGCAGAAACATGACAGATGCGGCGAAAGAACGATTTGTTCTGTAGTTTATTGCCGCGCTTATGCAGTAGGCGGCTATAACCGCTGCAAACGTAACCATCGCAGACCTGGCGTCCAGGACATATCCCTGGACGCCTTCGTTCCAGACAAATTTTTCCGCAGCCCGTTCACTCAGCAGCGCAGCAAGACTGGCGGAAGTGGAAAACAGAAACACGATGACAAGTATTCCGGCGTATTTTGCCGCAAAGAAAAGTTCGCGGCTTACCGGTTTGCTCAGCGCAGCGTTGGCCGTATCGTCGTTGAGTTCCCTGGCAAGGGCGGTGCAGGCGGCAAAACCGACTACAAAAAGCCCCAGAAAAAAATGAAGTGAAAGCGCGCTGTCCCTGGCAAGTTTCCCCTCCTCGCCGAATTGGAAAAGCCTTATAAGAGGAACCATGCCGGAGACCACCACGCACACGCTGGTCAACAGCAGCAGAACCGGCTGACGCACAGTTGCTGCGGCGCTCATGGAGCTCAACGACAGAAACTGTCTTGACCGGATCATGGTAGTTGATGACCTCTGGCGGTAACCAGCAACCGGATGGTTTCGTTTATTCGCCTTCGTTGTCTTTTTCGGCCATTGCGGCTTTTCTGCTCAACCTTACCCGTCCGCGTTCATCGATACCGATGCATTTAACCCACATCTGGTCGCCAACCTGGCAGATATCTTCAACCTTATTTACCCGGAAATCCGCCAGTTCGCTTATGTGCACCAGTCCTTCAGTGCCGGGGAAAATCTCGACGAATGCGCCAAAGTCCTTAACGCCTTTTACTACACCGTTGTATATAACGCCCTCTTCCGGTTCCGCGGTTGTGAGTTGCACTTCCCGAACAGCCATGTCCATGGACTCTTTGTCTATCGCGAAGATGCTGACCTTGCCGTCCGGCTCCACATCAATTTGCGCGCCCGACGTTTCTGTTATCCGGCGGATATTTTTGCCTCCCGGCCCTATCAGCGCCCCGATTTTCTCAGGGTCAATATGGATCTCATGGATTCTCGGCGCATGCTTGGAAAGTTCTTCTCTTGGCGCGCTCAGAATTGATTCCATGAAGTCCAGGATTTCCCCTCTAGCTTTACGGGCCATCTTAAATGCGCTTTCTACGATATCCCATCTCAAGCCTGCAATTTTCAAGTCCACCTGAAAGCCGGTGATTCCTTCGCGTGTTCCGGCAACCTTGAAATCCATGTCTCCGCAATGGTCTTCTTTGCCGAGTATATCGGTCACCAGTTTCGCTTCTTCTCCACTGCCTGAAAAAAGCCCGATAGATATGCCTGCTACGGGCCTTTTTATCGGCACTCCTGCATCCATCAAAGCAAGGGTTCCTACGCATACACTGGCCATGGAGGAAGAGCCATTTGAGCCCATCACGTCTGAGACCAACCGCATAGTATAAGGATAATCATCCGGAAGAATGGCCTCCAGGCTCTTTTCCGCAAGCGCCCCGTGTCCAATTTCTCTCCTGTTGGTAAATCCAAGCCGTCCAACTTCTCCGACGCTGTAAGGAGGGAAGTTGTAATGCAGCATAAACTTCTTCTCCTCGACTCCGCCGGTAACTGCGTCAAGTGACTGCATGTCCGATTTGGTGCCCATGGTCAGCGTACCCAAAGCCTGTGTTTCGCCCCTGTTGAACAGCGCCGACCCGTGGGTGCGCGGCAGAAATCCTACCTGTGCGCTCAGTTCCCTGAGCTCGTCGAGTCCTCTGCCGTCAATACGCCGGTCATTCTCAAGAACATTATTGCGCACCAGTTCTGTCTCAAAGCGATCATAAGCGGATCTGAACTGCTCGTCGGTCATCTCTTCGAATTTCTCGAGCAGAGCCTCCTTCGCCTGTGTCTTTATCTCTGCAATCTTGTCCTGGCGTTCGAGTTTGCCTGCAATCGTGAGAGCCTCAGACATTTCCGCGCCTGCCTGTTCGCGAAGCGCGTCCAGAATAGTGTTGTCGGGCTCTTCAACGGGCGGGGGTTCAGCAACTCCGAGTTTTTTTGCCAACTCAAGTTGCGCCTCAATAAGCTTATCACATGCTTCCTGCCCGCATTTCATAGCCGCAACCATATCATCTTCGGGTATCTCGGATGCGGAACCTTCTATCATCATAGGCAGATCGCGACTTGAACAATAGATCATGTCAAGATCACTCTCTTCCCGTTCGGAGTGAGTAGGATTGATGACAAATTCGCCGTTGATCCGGCCGACACGCACACCTGCTATAGGGCCCTGGAAAGGCAGATCAGATATCATCAGCGCCGCGCTGGCAGCAGTAATGCTGAGCACGTCAGAATCATTTTCGTTGTCCGCCGACAGGAGCATGTTGTTGATCTGAACCTCGTTCCGGTAACTTTCCGGAAAAAGAGGCCGGATAGGCCTGTCCGTCAACCGGGCCGTCAACACTTCCTTTTCTGCGGGCCTGGCTTCCCTCTTGAAGAAACCGCCGGGGAATTTGCCTGCCGCATAAAATTTTTCTCTGTATTCAACTTGGAGTGGAAGAAAATCTATACCTTCCCTGGGCTCGTCGGATCTGGTTACTGCCGAAAAAAGAATTGTGTCGCCCAATCTGACTGTTACGGAACCCGCAGCCTGCCTGGCAAGAACGCCTGTTTCGATTGTAATCGTTTTTTTCCCTATTTCTACTTCTACTGCTGTTGTATCTTTCATTTTTATCTGCCTTTTCTGCTTGTCCGCTTTCCTGCGGCTTGCCGTATGCAAACGCAATTCGACCGTCTTTTTAATGCCTGTTGTAATAAGATTCGTGAATGCGCCTGAAGCTATCTGCGTATTTTTAATCTCTTGATGAGATCCCTGTACCGGTCCTCATCTTTTCTCTTGAGATAATCTAGCAGGCGCCTTCGAGCTGACACCATCTTTATCAGGCCGTAGCGGGAGCTGTGGTCTTTCTGATGTTCTTTCAGGTGATCCGTCAGCTTCTCGATGCGCTTTGTAAGAAGAGCCACCTGTACATCAGATGAACCGGTGTCTCCTTCGTGAATCTGAAACTCTTGCTCTATTGCCTTCTTATCTATCTGACTCATATTTCCTTTTACCTTAATCTTTCACTTGAATCTGAACTATATACCGCATTTGCTAGATATGTAAAGCGATTCTTCCAACCTTTTTTCGGCCCAGGATTCTGCGAGCAGCCTGAACATCTTCTTTTACTCTTTCAGAAAGCGCTTTAACGCTGTTGTATTTGCGTTGTTGCCTTATGTTGCGAACAAAGAATATCTCCATATCCTCTCCATAGATATCTTCATCCATATCCATGAGGTGCGCCTCCAACTGTGCAGGGCAGCTTTCATCTGGCATGTCAAATGTCGGCCTGTAGCCAAGACTCAACGCTGCCATGGAGAATCTGTTGCTGTGCCTGGCAAAACCCGCGTAAACTCCCGTCGGGGGCAGAATCTCGTCTTCCAGCTTCAGGTTTGCAGTGGGAAAACCCATCTTTCTGCCTTGTCCGCGCCCTCTTACAACTGTGCCCAGAACGCTGAAAGGTCTGCCGAGCATCACTTCAGCCTCTTCGAGATCTCCGTTGCGCACTGACGATCTGATACGTGTGCTTGATATCATCCGGCCATGCCGCTTTACTCCTGGTGTAACATTCACTTCAACTTTCCAGTTACCCGCCAGCTTCTCAAGAAGCCGGACATCGCCCTTTCCTTTTGCGCCATATTTCCAGTTTTTTCCCACCACGATTTCTGCCAGCAATTTTGATCTGCTGCATAAATAGTCAACAAAATCCGGAGGCGAAGTCGCCGCAATCCCGGGAGTAAAATCGATTAACATGCAAACATCAACCCCGAGCGTTGCCAGTAGTTTCATTTTATGGTTTGTAGATGTAAGCAGCTCTGGCGCGGCGGAATCAACCAGGCGCCGTGGATGCTCCCTGAATGTAAATACCCAGGCGTGTCCGTTCCGTTGCCGGGCCCTGCGCAATGTTTCCGCTATAATTTTTAAATGTCCGCGGTGTAATCCGTCAAAAAAACCAGCAGCCAGGACAACTGGTTTTCGAGTATATTTAAGCGAATCAAAGTTTTCTACAATCTTCATCTGCCCGGATAAATTCGTTTCTACAGCCCTGGTTGTCTGGCGGGGCCCTGGATTGTTGATATGCGGTTTAAAGGCACAACTTTTTCAGCCAGTTCGTCTCTGGTCATGCCTATAAGATCTTCAAATGCGATTGATTCCGAAACGGAGAACTCGCCGCATTCGGTCCTGCGCAGTTCCTCAAGATGAGCTCCGCAACCTAACGCATCGCCAATATCTGAACAAAGTGTGCGCACGTATGTGCCTTTTGAGCATTTAAGCGTAAATTCCACGCGGGGCAGTTCGAAATGCCGCATCTTGAATTCATAAACATGAATTAAACGGGATTTTCGCTCTACTTCTTCTCCCTTCCTTGCTTTTTTGTAAAGCGCTGTTCCGTTTACCTTTACGGCCGAAACCATTGGCGGAATCTGCATCTGGTCTCCCGTTCTTTTGGCCAACTCTTCTTTTACCCTGTCCTCGATGATGCCGTCTACGGCGCTTTCCCGCAGAATTCTGCCTTCCCTGTCCTGTGTGTCTGTTGAAATACCCAGGCGCATAACGCCTTCATAGGTTTTGTCGCAGGAAATGAAATATCGCGATTGCTTTGTTCCGCGTCCGATAAGAAGAATCAGAAGACCTGTCGCCTGGGGATCAAGTGTTCCTCCGTGGCCTGCTTTTCTGATGGAAAATCTTCTTCGGATTTCGTCGACTATGTCGTGCGATGTGGGACCGGCGGGCTTGTCCACGAGGAGCAACCCGTCAAATAGGTTCATCTCTTCGGGCGGAGCCGGCTGAAACCGCTGTTTTCCATGTTGAAACCTGGATGCCATATCTTTCCCATATATTCAGGCTACCGTCACACAGAGCGCCGGGAGTCCGTTTTGTGCGCCAGTCTATTCCTCTGTTTCCATATTTTCGAGTATCCTTAAAACTCCGTCGCCTTTTTCAAGTGATACGTCTTGAATAAACCGGAGCTTCGGGGTGTACTTGAGAACCACGTTCTTATTGATCCGGTCCTGGATCTGTGCGCGGTGGCTATGTAGAACTTTCAGCACGGATTCTTTCTTTTCATTGCCATCCAGCACAGAGACAAACACTTTTGCGCTTCGAAGGCTTGGACTGGTTTCCACCCGGGTTATTGTGACTGCGGCAAGATCAATTTCGGTTCTGTTGATAAGCTCAAACAGAGAACTGCCTATTTCACGGCGCAGAAGCTCGTTAACTCGGGTTATTCGATCAGGTTTCATATTTACCATCCGCATTGTGATGTTCAAGAAAAAGGCGCGCTGTCAAACATGGGCAGGCGAAACGGACGAGATTCATAGGCTGAACTGAGATCAAAGAGTCTCTTCGACTTCCTCCAGCTCGTACAGTTCAAGTATGTCGCCCTCCCGAAAGTTCATGTAACTCTCCAGCATAATTCCGCATTCCTGCCCCGCCCGAACCCGGCTGACATCATCCTGGTATCGTTTTAAAGACAGAACCTTGCCTTCATAAATGGTCTCCTGATCGCGCTTGATCCTGATCCTGGCGTTTGCCACGGCCACCCCGTCTTCCACGATGCTGCCTGCGGCCCTGCCTCTCTTCCCTACTGAGAAAACCTGCTTAACGCGGGCGTGTCCGAGCACTTTTTCATTTACGCGAGGCGCCAGGAGGCCGGTCATAGCGTTTCTTACTTCGTCAATCAGCTCGTATATCACGCTGTGTAGACGAATTTCCACGCCTTCATGTCTCGCTGTGGCGCTGACGCCGGATTCTTTGCCGACGTGAAAGCCTATAATTATTGCGTCAGAAGCGCTGGCAAGAGTCACATCATTGGCGTTTACGTTTCCCGTGCTGGACAGAAGAATATTAAGGTTTACCTTATTGCTCTCAATAGACTCGAGAGATCCGGTAACCGCTTCGACAGAACCTTGTGTGTCGGCCTTGACTATAACCCTAAGCTCTTCTTTGGATTCTTCGTGAAGGTGATCGTAAAGGTCGTCAAGTGACGCCCTCTTTGGTCTTGATTTCTGCTCAACCCGCACTTTTATGGCGTATTCCTCGGCTTCGGTTTTGGCGGTCTTGTTCGATGCGCATACCCGGAATTCTGCGCCTGCCTCGGGTATGCCCGACAGTCCCAGGCATTTCACTGGCACAGAGGGCGTAGCTGATTTGACTTTCACCCCCCGATCGTTGATCAGCGCTCTTACTCTTCCCCAATACTGGCCGCAAAGGACAGGGTCGCCGACTTTCAATGTGCCTTCCTTTACAAGCAGATTCGCGGTCGGTCCCATGCCAGGCTCCATCTGGGCTTCAACCACGTAACCCCGCGCGCGTTTTTTGAAATTCGCTTTGAGTTCAAGCACTTCAGACTGCAGAAGTATCATTTCAAGAAGGTGGTCAATTCCATCGCCTGTGATGGCGCTTACCGGGCAGCATATAATCTCGCCGCCCCATTCTTCCGGGGCAAGCCCCGCCCCCTGTAGCTGCTGCCTGACTTTGTCGGGATTTGCTCCCGGTACATCTATCTTGTTGATGGCAACCATAATTGAAACACCTGCTGCCTGGGCATGTTTTATGGCTTCTTTTGTCTGCGGCATAACCCCGTCATCTGCGGCGATGACAATCACTGCAATGTCGGTCAGGTTCGCGCCCCTGGCGCGCATGGCTGTAAACGCCGCATGTCCCGGGGTATCCAGAAAAGAAATCCAGCGTCCGTTCACTTCAATTGTATAAGCGCCGATATGCTGGGTTATGCCCCCGTCTTCGGTGGCAGTAACAGCGGTGTTGCGTATCTTGTCAAGCAGAGATGTCTTTCCATGATCGACATGCCCGATCATTGTTACAATCGGCGGGCGGATGCTGAGGTCTTCTGGTCTGTCCTCTTCTTTTTCTTCTGTTTTCTGCGGCTGTGCCTTTTTTTCGGCGCCGCGTTTTTCCTGTTCTACTGTGTAACCATGCTTGCTGGCTACTGTGCGCGCCACATGAATATCCAGTTTCTGATTAATGGAAGCCAGGATGTTCATCTGCATTAACTGGGCGATAAGAGCGTTAGGTTTGATGTTGAGCTGCTCGGCCAGCTCTTTTACTACAATAGAACCCTTGATATGAAGAATTTTTTCTTCTGATTCCTCCGGCTCAGATTCCATTGGCGAGGGCTCAACAGGCGTCGCGGTTTCTTCTTTGACATCTTCGCCTGCGCTTTTCTCTTCCTCAACGGTTGCCTGCTCGGCCGCGTCTATCCTGTCAGCCGCTTCTTCCACCGGCTGCGAGGCCGTGGTCTTAGCGCCCTGGCCTGTGTGTTCCTCGCGCATAAGCTCTATAGAATCTTCATCCACCGAACTCATGTGGCTTTTAACTTCAACGCCCAGCTTGCGCAGTTTCTGCAGTAGCTCTTTGCTCGACAAATCGAGCTCGGATGCCAGTTCATAAACTCTCATGCTTTTCTACTCCCTCCGGGTAACATCTCCGCCCCCAGGCTGGGTTTTTGAAGCAGCCTGGTATACAGCATTTGCCTCTTCAGTAGTCAGTCCGGCGGTTTCTTCGATATCTGAAACCTCAGCCGCGAGGATGCCGTCCACCGTAAGAAAACCGGACTTTACAAGCTTCTCCGCGTTTTCTCTGGAAATGCCCTCTACAGCAGCAAGTTGTTCAACAGCCTTGCCGACCTTTTCTTCAAAACTAACGTCGCTTTCATCCTTTTCTATGTTTATCTTACAGTCAATAAGCCTGGAGGTAAGGCGCACGTTCTGCCCCTTTTTTCCTATAGCAAGAGAAAGCTGCTCAGCATCTGCGACAACATGCACCAGCCGTTCAATTTCGGGGTCAACAGTAATCCTGGTAAGCTTGGCCGGCGATAAAGCGTTTGCAACATAGGTTTTCAAGTCGGGATGCCACCGGATAATATCAATTTTCTCGCCGGACAGTTCGCGCACAATGTTTTTTACCCTTATGCCCCGCATTCCGACACACGCGCCCACCGGATCGACTTTTTCATCATTAGACACAACAGAGATCTTTGTCCGGTACCCCGGCTCCCTGGCGATGCCTTTAACCTCCACGATGCCGTCGGCTATTTCCGCCACCTCAAGTTCAAACAACTTGCGCACAAAATTGGGATGACTCCGTGAAAGAATAATATTGGGGCCGCCGGGACTTTTCTGAACTTTCAAAATATATCCGCGTATCCTGTCTCCAACCTGGTACTCTTCCGTGGGCGCCCTTTCGTGCTCAGGAATCACCGCTTCTGCCCGCCCGAGGTCAACGATTATATCGTTTCGGCTGAACTGCCGCACTGCGCCGCTGACGATGGCTCCAACCTGATCCTTGTACTCGTTATAAACCCGTTCTTTTTCAGCTTGCTTGATCTTCTGGAATATAGCCTGCTTTGCCGTCTGGGCGGCAATCCGGCCAAGCTTCTTTGTCTGTACCTCGACTTCCACCTTTTCGCCTGGTTCAGCGTCTTGTCTGACTTTTCGAGCTTCGTCTACGGTAATTTCATTGTCTCCGGCCTTGGCCTTGTCAACAACAGTCTTATTTGCATAAGCTTTTATATCGTAAGTTTTTCTGTCAACATGAATACGTAAATTGGGATCTTCTTCGCCTTTAGTAGCTGCAGACTGGAGAGCATATTCCACCGCCTCGATAAGAGTCTCCCGCTCTATCGATCTTTCTCTTTCCATGTAATTGAGAATAGCTGCTAATTCGTCATTCATAGCAAGCATCCCTCCAATAGCGCCTGGGTAACAAAAAAACCGTTTCGAGCTTCTTTTCATCCCTTAGACGCAAAAGAGTGGGTAAAACCCACTCCGATGTCAAAAACCAAACTAACATTTAATCGGACCTTATTAATCTACACACTGTTCGGTTTATCGTCAAGAACCCAAACAGTCTATTTTACCGGACTCATGTTAAACCGCATATATCCAGCCCGCATATCTCACGGAATTTCGTAGCGAGAGCGCGGAGAGCGCTGCTGCGGGAGCGCAAATTGATAAAACGACGGAGCCGCCGTATAGACATACTGCAATCTGGCGTTTTGCCAATTCGTGCCGTCGCAGTGGCGCTATCCGCATTCGCAGCAGGAAGTTTGTGAGATATGCGGGCTAGAGTTCTTAAACGCTGGTTTCCAGCGCAAAAATCAATCGGGGCGGCTTTCGTGTCCGCTTTCCCCTTGCGAGTTTTGTGTGTTTGTGCAATAAGAAAGGCCAATGATCTTATCCTCTAATACAGTATATCCTGAAAGGCCGTCTTCCAGGCCTATGGTTCTCAGGGAGCGCGACATTGAGGACGCGTTCAT
>CAZIXB010000031.1:0-14583 GCA_964543205.1 uncultured Victivallales bacterium | reverse complement strand
TCGCAGTGGCGCTATCCGCGTTCGCAGCAGGAAGTTTGTGAGATATGCGGGTTAACCGGACGAAGCTGTGTGAACACACCGCAAGATCGGGTAAAACGATTTGGGCTTGCAATAATGGCGCTATCAATTGTTTCTGCCGGAGGAGTGTGAAATATGCGGGTTAGAGCCTGAACCGACAAGCTCTGCGCGTTTTGATTAGAAGATTTGAGCATCCAGCTTTTCAATGACAGTTTTTAGCGGAATCATATTTTAGCAGGGATTGCATTATCTTTTTATGCGGGTTACATTCGGGAGCGTTGCGCTGGGAAACGATTAATTCCGTGGAGGTGAGCTGTGAGATCAAAAGCAGAGTCCGTGTTTGGAAAAAAAGTAAATACTGATCGGTCTTTTAAAAAATCAATACGTCCCTTGGTTGGACATATACCTACTATCGCTATTACTCCTGTCGCCGATGGGCGTCCAGGCGCCTATGAGGCCAACCAGGAGCCCACATGGCGGATGGTGGAACGTGTTTACAAACTGATTACTGAAAACGTTTTTCTTCCCGACGGTACGCCTGTCAATGTTGTTGTGCCTCCGGAAATTGTATATGGCGCGCGAACCGGCGCCCTGGCGCAGGAGCGCTACACAAAAGAGGGCGTCAGCGCGAATATCTGGGTGAGCCGAAGCTGGGCTTACAGCGATGAACTTATGAGCGCTTGCATGGGGATAGGCAGCAGCGAATGGCAACAGGCTGCGTACGGATTGAACCAGACAGACCGTCCGGGCGCAGTGTGGCTGAAGGCATTTACCGCCGCCATGGATGAAAAGGAGCGACCTGTATTTTCAATTTATAATCCTGACCTTGAGAACGAAGAAGGCGAGATTGCCCCTTATGTTGCCGAGCGTCTTCTGCGCTTTGCCCGCTGTGCTGCGGCAGTTAGCGAAATCCGGGGCAAAAATTACCTTTCTCTTGGCGGAGTATCCATGGGTATCATCGGTTCTGACCTGCGCCGTAACCTGATGCTTCACTACCTGGGGATGGGATCTGTGTCTATCGATATGATTGCCATACACGGTCGCATGGTTCGGGGATTGTATGACCACGAGGAACTGGACCGCGCTTGTGAATTTATGAAAAAAAAGTTTTCGTTTAATTTCGGCCAGGGTCAAAGGCCGCTGGCTCAGGACGATTTGCTTCGAGATTGTCTTAAGATGACATTGATTGTTCGCGACCTTATGGTGGGCAATCCGGTGCTGGCGTCCAAAACGGAGGGCAGGCGCCAGGGATTTACCGCCAATGTTGAACAGGCGCAGGGAGCTAACGCCATTGCAGCGGGGACGCAAGGGCAGCGACAGTGGACAGATCTTTATCCAAATTTCGATATGACCGAATCTCTTCTATGCAGTTCCTTCGATTGGAATGGATACCGGCCGGCCATGGTTGTTGCAACTGAAAACGATTCGAAGAATGCTATCGGCATGTTGCTGGCCAATCTGATCTCAGGCGTGCCCCAGCTTTTTGCGGACATTCGCACCAACTGGACACCTGCCAGCGTCAAGGCGGCAACAGGAATTGATATTGAATCCATTGCCCCGCAGGGACTGGTTGACAAACGCAATTCAGGCGCCGGGGCGCTTGACTATGCGGTTGATATTCTTTCCCTCGCGGGAAACGGCAAAGACATGCGCATACAGGACGTTGCCAGAAAACTGCGTGAAAACAAGAAGCTCCAGGAACACCTGATCAAAGAAGCAATTGAAAAAACAACCTATGAAGCCGCAGTGCTCGAATACTTTCCGGGCGACGGATTGTCCAGCAGCTATCGGACTCCCGGGGGCATTCCCATGACATCGTACCGCTACAATGTCGCCGGCGACCTGCTGACGGCGTCGGTGGTGGAAGGCGAGACCGTGGATCTGCCAGGAAATGTTGCCGATTACATCAGCAATGCAACAGACCCGACATGGCCGGAAAGCTATTGGGCGCCACGCGGTATGTCATCTTTCGAATATATGTCCCGGATAGGACCGAACCACGACGCAAACTCGTTTGGACTTATAGGGGCCGAACTGCTGACGCTCAACTCAATGTTGAGAATACCCGTGGATATGCACAATATTCCTGATTCGAGCGTCTTTCGCCCGACCTTGTGGGATCGGTTCGGGGGCGATGATTTCAGGGCCTGCGAGGCGCTTGGACCTCTTTACTGAATGGCGTGATTCAGTCCAGTTTATCTGCCCCGGAGTAGAGTTCTTCCACCTTTACTACGGTTGCGGCAACGCCGGGGTGTTTATCGTTATGCCACTGTTTCATGGAATCAAACACCGGGCCCTCGGTTAAATATTCCATGGATCCCTTGACTTGGTAGGCTTTGCGCTCTGAGGTCAGAAAGAGAAAGGCTCCGGGACTGCCATTTTTTATGTTTTCCCTCGTTTTGCAGAAGTAATTGTCAACAACAATGATTCCAGTATCCGGTTCATACCGAATTTCGCCCACATAAATTGAATTCGGCATTCCATTTTCGTCTACGGTTGTGAGAATCCCCGGGCCTTCTCTTTTTTCCCATGCGTCTTTAAGAATCTTATCGGTCTCTGTCATCTGTTTTTCCTCCTGTGTTTACCCCCGCTCTCTATCCGTCGGCATAAGTATACTTTGAGATTGGGGAATATACCAAAAGAACAGGGAAGGAAGAAACCATATTACTTCCTTCCCTGCCTTTTTTTGACGAGTTTTGACCTGGATTATTCGCGCAAGGCTCGAATAGATCAGGTTAACTGTCTTTATCCAGTTCGCTGATGCGTTTATTAACGTCCTCAAGCGCGTCTTTAAGGTATTGAGCCTCATTTTTCAACGCGTCAGCTTCCTGTTGAGCAGTAGGCTGAGGATAGGCTGCCGGATAAGGCCCGTTGTATGCTGAAGGAGCATATCCGAAACCGCCCCACCCGCGTCCAAATCCTCTTCCGCGTCCGAACCCTAATCCTCCTCTTCCGCGTCCGAACCCTAATCCTCTTCCAGGAATCGGATTGGCAAAACCGGGAGTATTATATCCTGCGCAGTATCCAGCCGCGCGCCCTGTCATTGAGCCCGCTCCCGCAGGCCCTGTTCCATCTCCTCGTGGCATATGGCGCCTCCTTTGTTTGGTCAGGGGCATCAGCCCCATGATTTTAATGTTTTCGTAAGATAGATATGCATACAGTGTGCCAACAGCCTTGATGAGCGGTAAGTTGCGCCCTGGTAGATAGATGGATAAATTATTGCAAATTCTTGCTTTTGGCGCCCCTCTCGCATTTCACAACACTGTCCGGTTTTAAATTGGTATGTTGCAATGCTGTGCAGTCGTGTCAATACTGCCGCCCGGCGATTTGTCACGCCACAGGCCCGAAAAGCCACCTGGGCCAAATCGGGTCAGCCTTGCATTCCTGAATGGCTCTGCACATTCGGGCCGGGAGCATTTGACATTTCGCCGTTCTTGAATTTTAGTGCGGCTTCACGGACAGTGCCGCTGACGCCTGTGATCAATTCAATATCGGCTGCCTTCAGGGTTTGAAATGCATTTGGTCCGCAATTTCCCGTCAGCGCCGCCTTAACGTTGTGTTCGGCCATGAGTTGAGCTGACTGGATTCCCGCGCCGCCTCCTGCAGTGGTGTTGGGGTTTTCTATGGACTCCGCGTTCATTGAATCAAGATCCACGATCATGAAATAAGGACTTCTTCCAAATCGGGGTTCGACCTGATCATCAAGCGTTTGTCCCTTGGATGTTACAGCTATTTTCATCTTTCCCTCCTTTATTTTCAATGGGTTCTGTCAAAGCTGACAGCAGTTAGTTTCCCAATTCAGAACGCACACAAAACAGCCTTAAAGCAAGATTTTGAGCAGATTCTGCGTTTTTTTGTCAAAAAGTTGTTATGCATATACTGTGCCAGAAGGGATCTATCTTTATAAGCGCCTCACTGGCAACATTATAACCGGAACCGGACAAACAAAACGCTGGAAGTTCCCTTGCAGAATGCAAGCCCAAATCGCTCTCATTACGAAATCCTGTGAGATATGCGGGCTAATGTGAATTATTCACAGTGTGCCATTCTGGCTTGAAAAGGTTAAAACCATGGTATAGGCTTCTGGTTTATTTGTCAGTAAGCGTTCGAAAGGTGTGTGCCTATGCATATTATTGTGTGTATTAAACAGGTTCCGGAAACGACAGATGTCAGGATCAACCCGGAAACAAATACGCTCATGCGCGAAGGTGTTGAATCGATTGTCAATCCGTTTGACACTTACGCTATAGAGGAAGCCTTGCGTCTCAAGGAAAAGCTTGGCGCAAAAGTGACTGCCCTGAGCATGGGTCCTCCGCAGGCGGAAAAGGCGTTGCGGGAGGCCATTTCCATGGGAGTGGACAAAGGTGTTCTCATTTCCGACCGGGCCTTCGCCGGAAGCGACACCTGGGCTACAAGCTATACGATGGCAATGGCTATCAGGAAGATAGGAGACGCCGATATTATCCTTTGCGGGAAACAGGCTTCTGACGGCGACACAGCACAGGTGGGACCGGGCATTGCAACGCACCTGGATATGCCGCAGATCACTTATACGCGGAAGATAGAGGAAGTAAGCCAGACGGAGATAACAGCCGAACGGCTTCTTGAAGGCGGGTACGAAGTGATCAAGGCCCCTCTCCCTTGCCTGTTGACGGTTGTCAAGGAGATCAACGAACCGCGCCTGCCCTCCCTGAAAGGGAAAATGGCGGCTCGCAAGGCTGAAATTTCCACTTGGGGAGCGGCTGATATTGAGGCTGAACCTTCCAAGCTGGGCCTGGAAGGATCGCCTACCAAGGTTGTTAAGGTTTTTTCTCCCCCTCCCCGCGGCGGCGGAGAGGTGTTTAAAGGCGAAACCTCCGAAACCGTTCCGCAGCTTGTTGAAAAACTTAAAGATATTGTAATTGAAACTGCTTCCTGAGGTGTAACTGTGAGTAAAGAACCAATTTGTGTAATAGAGAAAAACTGCGTGGGCTGCGGTCTATGTGTTAAGACCTGCGCTTTTAATGCCATAGATATGGTCGAGGTCGAAGGCAAGGATGTCTCGAAAATTGCCAGGATTGATCTTACCAGGTGCACACTTTGCGGAGCCTGCGTGGAGGCCTGTAAGTTTGACGCCATAGAGATGGTTGAAAAGAAGGCTGGCTCGACTGATCTTTCCGAGTACAAGGATATCTGGGTTTTTGCCGAACAGTTCGACGGCGAGATTCAGTCCACAGCTTACGAACTGCTCGGGATCGGCCGGGAGCTGGCGGCAGATTCCAATCAGCGCCTTTGCGCGGTATTGCTTGGTTCCGGCATTGAAGGCAAGGCTTCCGAACTCATCAAGCGGGGCGCGGAAGTTGTGTATGTTGTCGATAAACCTGAACTTGAGTACTTCCAGGATGAGATATATTCCAAGGTCCTGATTGACCTTGTTAAAAGGCACAAGCCGTCGATTTTTCTGTCAGGGGCCACCACTGTAGGGCGAAGCCTTGTTTCAAGGGTGGCTGTGTCTGTAGACGCTGGGTTGACCGCAGACTGCACCGGTCTTGCCATAGATCCTGAAGAGGGCAACCTTCTTCAGACGCGGCCTGCGTTCGGCGGAAATATAATGGCGACCATCGTCTGCCCGAATAACCGTCCGCAAATGGCTACTGTAAGGCACAAGGTCATGAAAGAGGCCGAGCCTGATGAATCACGCGCCGGAGAGACCACTCTTCTTGATGTGGAAAAGGCGTTGCTGGAAAGCAAGGCAAAGCGACTGAAGTTTGTGCCCGAAGTTGAGAGCACTGCAAATATCAGCGAGGCCGATATAATTGTTTCAGGTGGACGCGGCCTTCAGAAACCGGAGAACTTCGAGCTGGTGCGAAATCTGGCCGAAATCCTGGGAGCAGGTGTCGGCGCATCCAGGGCAGCAGTAGATGCCGGATGGATAGCATACTCGCATCAGGTTGGACAAACCGGCAAAACAGTCTGTCCCAAGATATATTTTGCCTGCGGCATCAGCGGCCAGATTCAACACCTGGCGGGAATGTCATCGTCCGATATCATCGTGGCCATCAACAAAGATCCAGAAGCTCCAATCTTCGACATGGCAACTTATGGAATCGTCGGAGATGTGTTCGAAGCGCTGCCTGCCTTGACTGAATCATTCCGTAAGCTACTGGGGAAATAGATTGACAAAGGTCTTGCCTGGAAAGACAATCGGAAACACAGAGTATACGGGGGTGAATTATGTTTTCTAAAATAGCTTTGACGGTTGTCGTAATTATATCGCTATGCTGCCTTCCGGGTAAAGCATCAGAAACCGGAGAGCAAGTGAAGGTTGTTGTTGTGCCTTCACGCTATATGCTGGTAAAGCTTGGTTTTGATATTGTCGGCATGCGAAGCGTTAAATTGATGAGTTATCACGACAAAACCACTACCAGCGAAACGCTTCTTTACGAGTGGAACAGAAGACTGAAGGCTTGGGATCCTGTAGACCTGTCGGTGTATCGTGCCGGGGACGCTGTTAAAAGCCGGGGTTCCACTCTGGTGGTTCTGATAGGCAGCGACAAGCAGGTTCCTTCCGGCCTTATCAATGGATCTTCCTGGGCGGACACTGTTGTCAGAATCGAGTCTCTGGACATGGTGACCCTTGCAAACAGCTTGGACAGGATTTTCAGATTTACCTCGGCTGAGTGGCGCATGCTTGCGCAAAAATACGGCCTGGAGCTGAAAGATTTAAACGAAAATCTAAGGCGGTGGGGCAAGTATGGCAAACCCGGTACGGAGAATAAGGAACCGGAGGTCGACAGCATTATCCGGGAAAATACAATGCAGCAGACTGAAAAAGAACCCATAGCTCCTGCAGCCTCGGTAGATGAAGCTCAGCCCCTTGTTGTGTTAGAAGAAAAAGTAGACAACGCGGTTGTACAGGAACATGATACAGCGCCCGAAAAAGGGACAGCCTCCGTCGAAGACGCAGTTTTAGAAGAAAATATAGCCCCTGAAGACAAATAAATCGCAACTGATATTTCAGGTCGCCTTTTGTCTATTCCCTGACCTGTCCTTTTCCAAGGACTACATACTTGTAGGTAGTAAGTTCTTCCAGTCCCATCGGCCCGCGGGCATGAAGCTTGTCGGTGCTGATTCCTATTTCCGCTCCCATGCCGAATTCCCCGCCGTCGGTGAACCTTGTTGAAGCGTTAAGATACACGGTAGACGAGTCAACTTCCTTGAGAAAGGCATCCTGCGCCTTTTTATTTTCGGCAATAATGGCATCGGAATGGTGGGAACCATGGGTGTTGATATGTTTTACGGCTTCCTTAACCGATGGCACCACCTTTACGGCCAATATCAAGTCCAGATATTCCTCTCCCCAGTCAGCTTGCTTTGCTTCATGCATCTCCGGTATTATCTTTTTTGCGATCGCGTCACCGCGCAGCTCAACATTAAGTTCCATCAACCGTTTGGCAATAGGCGGCAGAAAATCCTCTGCAATTCTTTCATGAACCAGTAATGTCTCCATGGCGTTGCAGACTCCGGGGCGCTGACATTTGGCATTTTCAACTATATTCATGGCCTTGTCAAAATCGGCAGATTCGTCGATGTAAGTGTGGCAAACCCCTTTATAATGTTTGATGACTGGAATACGAGCCTGTTCGGTAACGATTTTTATCAATGCCTCTCCGCCGCGGGGGATGACCAGATCCACCAGACCTTCCAGATGAACCAGCTCTTTTACCGCATTTCTGTCGGTAGTGTGAATAAGCTGGATTGAATTCCTGGGCATGCCTTTGCTCTTGCCTCCGGTTATCAGCGCGTCGGCAATTGCGCGGTTGGAATTCAACGCTTCTTTGCCGCCCCTCAATATAACGGCATTTGCCGTTTTGAAACAGAGCGCGGCAGTATCGGCAGTAACGTTAGGGCGCGACTCGTAAATAATGGCAATTACGCCTATCGGAACACGCCGCTTGATTATCTCAAGCCCGCTTGGCCTTATCCATCGGCTGATCTTGGCTCCTATCGGATCTTTTAAGGCCGCTATAGCCCGGATTCCCTTGATCATGTTTTTCAATCGCGCATCTGTAAGGGTAAGACGATCCAGTATGGCGGAAGGCAGCCCTGATTCTCTGGCTGATTCGAGGTCCTTGGCATTGGCTTCTTTTATCTCGTTGATGCGGTCGTCGAGGCAATCAGCCATGGCCATAAGAATGGAGTTTTTCTTCCGTGAATTGAGGAGCGTTAACTCACGAGAAGCTTCCAGCGCCCGCTCTCCGAAACCGACTATTTCATCATGCAAAGTCATAGCATATCCTTGTTTGTTTACGCCTGTAAAAACCCGGTTGTCCTCATATTCCCGAAGCTAGAACAATGGTTCCAACATCTTCTCCGAGCATAACTTTTTTCAATACCTGATCCTGTCTTCCGTTAGCTATTATAACCGAACATCCGACTTTTGCCGCAGCTTGCGCAGCTTTCAGTTTGCTGTACATGCCGCCTTTGCTGAGGCTTGAATTGGCGCTACCGGCCAGCTCAAGGGTTTTTCTGTTAACAGTCTCCACATATCTTATGCGCCGAGTATGTCCTGATTTGCCCGGTTTTCTGAGGCCATCCACGGTTGTGAGCATTACCAACAGATCCGACCTTATGAGTTTAACCAGCAGCGATGCAAGCAAATCATTGTCTCCCAGCGCCAGGTCTGCCCGTATTTCTTCATCGGCTACAACATCATTTTCGTTAACAATAGGTATAACGCCTTTGCGTAACATGTTTTCCATGGTGCGCCTGGCATTGCTAAGACGGATTTTATGATGAAAATCCTGGTGTGTAAGAAGAACCTGGCCGATCTTGTATCCATAGGATGAGAACATTTCCCCATACTTCGACATCAGCCTTGTCTGTCCAACCGCGGCAGCCATCTGCAGGTCTGGCAGTGTTGTCGGGCGTTCACACATCTTCAGCGCCTGCATGCCGGCGCCGACCGCCCCAGAGGTGACAACTACCACCTCGTATCCCTGCTTGCGCAGGTCGGCAATCTGCCTGGTCAATGTCCGCATATGCCGTACGTCCGGCCTGCCGCTTTTCTGCACAAGCACACGGCTGCCGATTTTTACGACGATGCGTCTTGCATCGCCCACAACTTCCCTGTATTTAAGCGATTTCCTCATTCTCTTCCTGTATCAGTCAAATCCTTGGTATATATAGTGAATGTATGCCGGCTATACAACGGAAAAAAGCCGATCCAGGTTCCTGCGCCTGTTGCCCGAATATCACCTGTGTGGGATTTTGGCAACACTCCCTTGATTTCTTGACAAAAAACGCTTGCAGTTTCATTGTTCCTTAAGGTTGCAAGCAAAGAAACTATGCGGTCACAAAGGAGTATGTAATATGAAGATTATAGATCCGTTTTCATTTCTTGGAACGATAAGCTTTTGCCTTCTTCTCCTGTGTGCGGTGGGTCCGGCCTTTTCTTTCGCGAAGACCGAAGAAGATGTCAAAGAACTTTCCGGCAACAACACCGCTTTCGCCATTGATCTTTACTCCGGCCTGAGGGAGCAGGAGGGCAACCTTTTCTTTTCGCCATATAGCATTTCTGCGGCTCTAGCCATGGCATATGCAGGCGCTAAAGAAGAGACGGCAGAAGAGATGAAACAGACACTTCATTTTTCGTTGCCTGAAAAAAAACTACACCGGGCTTTCGGGGATTTGAGCGCCAGGCTCAACAAACTTGAGGAACAGGAAGTGATTGAATTGTCTGTAGCCAATTCTCTATGGCCGCAGGAAGGATATCCTATTCAAAAAGAGTACCTGGAAGTAATGAATAATTACTACGATACAAATATCCAGGCTGTCGATTACAGGAAGAATCCTGAAAAGAGCCGGCAGACTATAAACAAGTGGGTCGCTGATAAAACCCGGGATAAAATCAAGGATCTCATACCACCCGGCGCAATTGACAGTATGGCCCGGCTTGTCCTGGCCAACGCCATATATTTCAAGGGCAGGTGGCAGAACAGTTTTTCCGAAAACAAAACCCGGGACCTTCCATTTCGGCTTGGAAAGGAAGGCGAAATAAAAGTGCCGATCATGAAGCAGACCGGACAGTTCAGTTATTACGAAAACAGTAAAGTCCAGGCCCTGGCCATACCATATCGGGGCAGACAGGTTCAGATGGTCATAGTTCTCCCTCGCGAGCCCGGAGCGCTGCCTATGGTCGAAAAACAACTGCGGGACAACCTGGAGAAGTATCTGCGCAACCTAAAAACCCGCGAGGTTGATCTTTATCTGCCCAGGTTCACAGTTTCATCAAGATTCCGGCTTGAAAAGACGCTTTCCGATATGGGCATGAAGACAGCTTTTCTCCCTAAGGCCGACTTTTCGGGCATTGACGGCGCCCGGGAGCTGTATATCGCAGCGGCTGTTCACAAGGCATTTGTAGATGTGAATGAAAAAGGGACCGAAGCCGCAGCGGCCACCGGCATTGCATTTGCCACAACGTCTTTAAAGCCCGAACCAACTGTCTTTAAGGCAGACCATCCGTTCTTTTTCATCATCCGCGATACTGTTTCAGAAAGCATTCTTTTTATGGGACGGGTTACGAACCCTTCACCCGGCGAATGAAATGAGCCCGCCGAATCATCAATAATATCAGCTCCGGGCGATTGGTCGGGTTGTGCCTGCCGTAAAACACGTGCTTTTGCTGCCTGTGAAGGCTGCTATTCGACAGCGCAGGATACAATCCTGCGGGTTAGCTTCTCTTCCGCTTGCGCTTCTTCTTCTTCTTACGCTCTTTGCTGCGTTTTCTTTTTTCTTTTTTGCGTATTTCCTGCGCAACTTGTTCCTGTTCGGAACGTTTCGGCATGGTTTCATCGCCGCCTGCAGAGGCGGTTGGTTCCTGTTCGGAACCGGGTTGCTGCTTTTCGTCTTCCTGTTTTTTCTTACCTAAAAGCCTGTCCATCAAACCCATACGAGCTTTCTCCATTGTGTGTTAAAGTTCATAGACGCCATGCTAGTTGCTTGCGTCTGTTGTAAGCGCTGAACATACCCTTTTGCAGTAAAACCTCAAACGAAATGGTTTTTTCCGGCAAAAGCGGATTATTCGCTCAAGACTTCATCAACTCTGAATCTAGCACATTTCTGCCTGGTTGTCTTTAATTAAAAATCTGATGCCCGCCTTTTTTGCTCGATACATCTATCCGCAAAATAATTTACAAGGTGCTTGATGTTTTGTTTATGTATCATGAATAGAGCAGGTCAAGGGAATCCTCTTGTAATTTGGCGCCATAAGTTCATATGGTGACTATATGGATATCGGATGGACTAGAAAAAATGGCCCCAGACGTAATGATACGGCGCGTTGTGGAGTAACTCCGCCGTGATTCAGAAAAAGTCCTGTTAGTCGACAATCCACTCTTCCAACATTTCACATCACTAGAGATACGCTTGCAATGAAACGACAACTTAAAAAAGAGATTGCCCGGCGCCGCACCTTTGCGATAGTGTCGCACCCCGACGCCGGAAAAACCACTTTAACGGAAAAATTTCTGCTCTACGGCGGAGCAGTAAACCTGGCTGGTTCGGTCACGGCCCGCAAGAATCAGCGGGCAACAACTTCCGACTGGATGGAACTTGAGAAGCAACGCGGCATTTCGGTCAGTTCGACCGTGCTCCAGTTTGACTACCGAGGCTTTCGCGTCAATCTGCTGGACACGCCCGGGCACCGGGATTTCTCGGAAGACACATACCGGGTGCTGACAGCAGTAGACGCCGCGGTGATGGTGATCGACGCTGGAAAAGGCATAGAGGATCAGACCCGCAAGCTGTTTGAGGTGTGTCGGCAGAGAGGGGTTCCGATTTTCACTTTCATGAACAAGATGGATCGCCCGGCGCGCGACCCGTTGGAACTTCTCGACGAGCTGGAACGGGTTCTCGGCATTGGGGCCTATCCCGTAAACTGGCCGCTGGGCGACGGCCACGACTTCAAGGGCGTCTGGGATCGCCGCACCAGGCTGGCGCATTTCTACGAACGAACACCCGGCGGCGCCTACCGTGCTCCGCTAGCCACAGCGGATCTGTCGGATACTTCTGTCCGCGAAAGGCTCAGAGAAAAAGTCCACAGTACAGTTTGTGAAGAGGTGGCTATGCTCGACGGCGCGGGCTGCAACTTTGATCCAGACGCGGTGTTGGCGGGCAAAACTACTCCGGTCTATTTCGGCAGCGCGCTGAACAATTTTGGCGTACAATTGCTGCTGGACGGATTTCTGGACTATTCCCGCGCGCCGGGTCCGCGACAGTCCTGCGCGGGAGAAACGATAACCCCCGCACATCCGGCATTTTCAGGTTTCGTGTTTAAAATACAGGCCAATATGGATCCGCGCCATCGCGACCGCGTAGCCTTTGTCAGGGTTGCCTCGGGCCGCTTCGAGCGTGATATGCAGGCGCTGCATGTTCGCACTGGCAAGACGATCCGCCTCGCGGGTGCGACGAGGATGTTCGGGCAGGACCGCGAAACCATCGACGAAGCCTATCCCGGTGACGTAGTCGGCATAGTCGGCAAGGATACCTTCGCCATCGGCGATACGCTGACCGAGGATCCGAAGATTATCTACGACGAAATTCCCCGTTTTGCGCCGGAATGCTTCGCGACAATCGCAAACCCGAAACCCTCCGCTTTCAAGCGCTATTACAAGGGACTTGACCAGCTCCTGCAGGAGGGTGTAATTCAGCGCTATGAGCTGCCGGATGAGGCGCGAAAGCTCTCGCTATTGGGCGCGGTCGGGCCGCTACAGTTCGAGATTGTCAAATATCGCCTTGAAAGCGAGTATGGGGCCGAATCCCGCATCGAGAGGGTTGCCTGGACTATGGTCAAGTGGCTCGGCCAGGACACGGATGTGGATACTTTGATCTTACCCTACGGAGCCCGCCTGGCGAAAGACGACAATGGGCGAAACGTTGTCTTATTCAGGGACAACTGGGGCCTAAGATATTGTAAGGAAAAAAATCCGGATGTCCGGCTTAACGACAGACCCCGCTGGGAGACCGGCTGCGATTCATCCTCAACAGGCGGGCGCGCAACAGCCGAACGTTTGTAATTATGGCCGCACCGGGACGAAAGTGTGTCGATATTAAAAAGATTCCAAAACAGCAAATCCCGGGATGTCCCGTGTGTCTTTCTCCCCTGTCGCAACATTTCCAGCGCATCAACGATAAAGACTACTGGCGCTGCAGGGAATGTAGGGCCACATTTGTCGCAGGAGAGCAACTCCCGGATCCGACAACGGAATCGAATTGCTATCGCTTACACCGCAATGGCAAAGATGATCCAGCTTACCGGCGTTTTCTGGACAGGTTGGCCAAACCGCTGCTCGAAAGGATCCAGCCCGGGTCGGAAGGACTCGACTACGGATGCGGCCCCGGACCCGCGCTGGCCAGCATGCTGACGGAAGCCGGGCATCGAATGCAGCTTTACGACCCGTTGTTTTATCCAAATATCTCTGCGTTGGAACATACCTACGATTTTATTGCCTGCACCGAGGTCGCCGAGCATTTTCACCGACCAGCGGCCGAATTTAAAACCCTGAATCGCCTTTTGCGCCCCGGCGGCCTGCTCGGAATTATGACCTGTTTCCAGACTGACGATAACCGCTTCGCCGATTGGCATTACCGCCGTGATTGCACCCATGTAGTGTTTTACCGCGAACAGACGCTTCGGCATCTTGCCGCCCGTTTTGACTGGGAATGCGAGATACCGGCTAAGGATGTCGCAGTGATGCGCAAACATTAACCCGAATGTCAGAGCGTTGTTAATAAAGATTCATGCATGCGGATTTTCGAACATGGGAATAAGAGAACGCCTGATTGCAGAAATTCTGGAACTGAGCTAATATATTAAAACAGTTATGAAAACTATAACCATTACAGCAAAATTCAAGCTTATTGCGCTGCTGATCCTGGCGGTTCTGGCCATTATTCTGATACTTCAGAACAGAGAGGTGGTCGACACTCGCCTGCTTTTCGTGACAGTTTCTATGCCTGTGGCGGCTCTGCTGGCATTGACCTTGCTGCTTGGATTCGCGGGCGGGGTTCTGGTTGCGATGAAAGTCGGAAACCGATACGGAAGGCAACCCGTTAAGAAATAAGGATGGCCGAAGGGCGTACCGCCGGCTCCAGAATCCTTTCCGGATGGCGTTTATCTACCAACAGTTTGTATCGGTCTTCTACGCCATCAGCCTTCGCTAAAGGCTAACCCGCATATCTCACACTTTTTCGAACAGAAACGGTTCAGAGCGCCGTTAGCCCGGGCAAAATCGGTTTAACGCTGGGAAGCTGTGTGAACACACCGCAAGATCGGGTAAAATGATTTGGGCTTGCAATAATGGCGCTATCAATTGTTTCTGCCGGAGGAGTGTGAGATATGCGGGTTAGGAGAAACTGGTTGGGCGTTTTTCTTGTTTTCAACATTGGTTTATCCGGGTAGGATTGCTCAGAGCGTGGAAAGTGTTGCTGCGGGGGTGCAAATTGGTAAAACGCAGGAGCAGCCGTATAGGCATACTGCAATCTGGCGGTTTGTCAATTCGTTCCGTCGCAGTGGCGCTATCCGCG
>CAZIXB010000030.1:9401-14869 GCA_964543205.1 uncultured Victivallales bacterium | reverse complement strand
GTGAGATATGCGGGCTAGATCCCCAGCGGCGTATATGGCAATCCGTGGGCTTCGGCAACTGCCTTATTGACAAGCTTGCCGCGCCAGGTGTTTATGCCTGAGGCAATGGCCGGAGATGTTTTGACGGCGTCGGATATCCCCTGGTTGGCGATCTGCAGGCCGTAGCGGTTGGTAACGCTGGTCAGGGCCATAGTGGCGGAAAGCGCCACAACGCCGGGCATATTGGCTACGCAATAGTGTACTATGTCGTCGATGATGAAAGTTGGATCGTGGTGATAGGTGGCTTTGGTGGTTTCAAAGCAACCGCCCTGATCCACGGCCACGTCAACTATCACAGCTCCCTTTTTCATCAACGGGAAATGTTCGCGGCGCACCAGCTTGGGCGCGGCGGCTCCGGGGATCAGGACCGCGCCGATCACCAGGTCGGACTGGCGCAGACATTCGCGGATATTGGCGTCGTTGGAATAGAGCGTAGTTATGGCGCTGCCGAATATGTCGTCAAGGTAAGTCAAGCGCATGGAGGACACATCCAGTATTGTGACATCCGCGCCTATGCCCACAGCCATCTTGCAGGCGTTGATCCCGACCACTCCGCCTCCAAGAATGGTAACCTTCCCGCGGCTGATGCCCGGCACTCCGCCAAGCAGGATGCCCCTGCCGCCGAATGTCTTCTCTAGATATTTGGCGCCTTCCTGAACGGACAAACGTCCGGCTATTTCACTCATGGGCTTGAGCAGAGGGAGGGATCCGTCTGTTTCGGTGACGGTTTCATAGGCGCAGCTATCAACTTTCTTTTCCAGGAGAAACTCGGTAAGCTGCTTTGCGGCGGCAAGGTGCAGGTAGGTATAGAGAATCTGTCCTTCGTGGAAATACTCGAATTCCTCTTCAAGTGGTTCCTTGACCTTGATGATCATTTCAGCCTTGTCGTAAAGATCCCGTTTATCTTTAAGAATAGAGCACCCGGACTGTTCGTAGGCAGCATCTTCAAAACCCGAACCATGGCCCGCGTTGGTTTCCACCAGTACGGTATGTCCTTCGGCGACATACTCAGCGGCGCTATTCGGGGTAAGCCCGACCCTGTATTCTTCCTTTTTGATCTCTTTGACAAGTCCGATAATCATAACTCTATCCCTTCTTAATCTTTTAGTTCTGTTACTCAACCGCATAAGGATTATTCACTCATAGAGTTGAAAGGCAAAGCTAAACTAATGTGCGAGTAAGGTCAATCGAAGAGCTAGATCAGGGAGAGACCTATAGTTGTATTAGTTGTTATAAGTTAGTTTTCCAATGATATGAAAATTGTCAAAAAGCGGGAAAGATATAGATGGTGGCGATTTTAAAACAACAGTCTGAGATTACAGGAGCGCAGAAATGAAAATGCAGGAAGTGCGGACAAAAGCCAGGGGCTTGGGCATCAAGCCCGGAAAAATGAAGAAAACTGATCTGATCCACAAAATACAGAAGGCCGAAGGTTATGAGCCCTGCTTTGGCCGTTCCGGAGGAACATGCTCGCATGTTGATTGCAGCTTTTTCCCCGACTGTATGAAACTACTGTGATCTTTACCAGAAAAGGTAACCTGGGTTGTTAGCGACACGCGAATAATTCATCCCTCCGGGGCCGTTGATTGCTAATGAACTGCAAGAGTTTATGAATGAAACTAACCCGCATATCTCACAGAATTCCTGTTGCGAGCGCGGATAGCGCCACTGCGACGGCACGAATTGAAAAAACGCCAGATTGCAGTATGTCTATACGGCTGCTCCGGTGTTTCACCAATTCGCACCCCCGCAGCAGCGCTTTCCTTGCTCTCACTACGAAATCCTGTGAGATATGCGGGCTAACAGGAACAGGAGAATATGCGGGATAAATCGCATTGTTATGCAGGCCCGCTGAACATCAACTTTTGACATGATTTTAAAATGGTTTCCATGGAAATTGCTTATCAGAAGAGCCGCCAGAAGCTACGGCCTTCTGGATCCCTTCATGCTTTTGGCGCGGCTCAGACAGTTTGCCCAGCCTTCTGAAGTTGAAGCTCCCCTGGAGCTGATACGGGCATGGACGGTTTTTCAAGCGCGCGGAATAGTTAATACACGAGCAATCCAGCACAACCTGGACTGGGTCTGGCCTTACTGGGTGGAAAGGCAGTTCAACCCGCGGGATGTCTCATTTATTCCGAGATCTTTTTCCATGTCGCACATAAACCTGACCCACAGGAATTGGACGGCAGTTTGTCTGCCTGATACCGACCTTTACACTCTGGTTGATCCCTGCGGGATGGCTACACCGCTTCATGACGGCTGGTCGGTTGAAGCATGGATAATCCACGGAGACAAAAAACTGGTTCCAAGCCGCTGTTGTCGCTCATTTCAGGAAATGATTGCGGAAGAAAACCTTATTTTGAAAACACGTACGGCCGGCCAGGGTATAAGCCTGGAGTCTTCCGCCGAAATGATCCGCAACCAAGACGACAAACCTGAACTGCATTTGAACTGGAAAGGTGAAGCCGAGCCGGGCGCGCAGATATGTATTGCTTTGCGTCCTTACAACACCGAAGGAATCCAGTTTATTGACTCTATAAAGACCCTTGCCGACGGGACGGGATGGAAAGTAAACGGCAAAACTGATGTTCTGTTCAGCAGAAACCCTGATCAATACTGCAGCAGCGATTATGCTTCAGGGGATGTATTCAACATGCTGCGCACCCCGGTTAACAAGCCACGCCAGACCTGTCCGGTGGGAATGGCCACTGCCGCGGCTATTTTTTCTATTGGTTCCGACGGCGCCGGAAATGTGCAGGCGCGAATTCCGCTTGAATGGCCGCAGGGTAAATTAAGGAGAAAAGCGCGCATTCTGCGCGCTGAAACTACGTGGAAGAGGCTTGACGACATGTCCCCTGGAATTGACATTCCCGATGCCGAAATGAAGCGCAACTATATTTGCGCAGTCAGGACTCTTCAGTCTCTTTCATCTGGCGAGATTTGTCCAGGGTCATATACATATCGCAGGTTCTGGTTCCGGGATGCCTGTCTGATGCTCAACGCGCTGCTGGCTGTCAATCACCATGAGGCAGCCAGGCGCGCCTTTGAGGGATCTTTTGCCCGAAGACAAACTGCCAGGGGATTTTTTGAGTCGCAACAGGGAGAATGGGATTCCAACGGCCAGGCGCTGTGGGTTGCCGGAAGATATGAATCTGTCAGCGGCCGGAAACTTACAGGCAAAGATCTGGACATGTTGCGCAAAGGAGCAGAGTGGATAAAGCGGAAACGAAGAGTCCGGGCTGATAAAAAGCCGGAAGGGTTTCTGCCCGCAGGATTCAGCGCAGAACATCTTGGTCCGAACAATTTTTTCTATTGGGACAATTTCTGGGGAATTGCAGGTCTGCGCGCAGCAGCAGAAATATTTGAAAACTCCGGCGAAAAAGGTTATGCCGCCGGGCTACGCGCTGAAGCTGGAAACTATTTCAGGGATGTTGTTAAGAGCATATCTTCTATACCGGCAGACCGTTCTTGCGGCGCAATTCCTGCGGCGCCGAACCGCAGAATGGATACGGGCGCCATCGGGTCTCTTGCGGCGGATTATCCTCTTCAACTGTTTAAGCCCGGTGACGAAAGGATTATGCGCACCGTCGATTTTCTGATGGATCGGTCGATTCTGGAAAACGGTTTTTTCCATGACATGACTCATTCAGGTGTAAACCCGTATCTGACCTTACACCTGGCTCAGGTCTTGCTGAGAGCCGGTGATCGGAGATACAAGCCCCTGGTCAAGCGCATATCGCAACTTGCCACGCCAACGGGGCAATGGCCCGAAGCTATTCACCCGGCGACCGGCGGGGGATGTATGGGCGACGGCCAGCACGGTTGGGCAGCGGCAGAGTGGGTTCTGATGATGCGAGCTTTGTTTGTCAGGGAGGAACCAGGCAAGCTTATAGTAGGATCGGGTCTGTTTCCAGAGTGGCTGGAGTCGGAATCTCCCTTGCGTTATGGTCCAACGGCTACCCGTTTCGGCGATGTTGCCATCGATATAGACCCTGCCGGCCGCAAGCCGAAGGCGAGGGTTCAGGGTCGGTGGCATGACAGCCAGCCGGAGGTAATAATAGACATGCCTTCGCGTAAACGCTGGCAGCTTGATGTGCAGGATATTCCCGGAACCAGACCTTCAGGATAAACTCAATGAATATTGCAATGTTTACCAATGCGTATAAGCCGATTATCGGCGGGGTGGAACGATCGATAGAGACATTTGTGGATGATCTTTCGGCCCTTGGTAACCGAACATATATCATTACCTTGTCTGTAGCGGGCGCAACGGAATCCGAAGATTCGATTTTCCGGCTCCCGGCAATAAAGGAGGTCGGCGGAACAGAATTCTCCGCAAAGCTACCGGCGCCTGCAATGCTGAAGGCAAGGCTCGATTCTTTTGCCCCGGACATTGTTCACAGCCACCATCCCTTCATGCTGGGCGATACAGCTTTGCGGGTGGCGCGCCGGCGCGGTCTTCCGATTGTATTTACCCACCATACTCTCTATGAAAGATACACTTATCTGTTTGCCCGGGATTCCGAGGTTCTTTCGCGGATTGCCCGGGCCATAGCAACTGAATACGCAAATCTTTGCGATACGGTCATTGCTCCCACCGGCAGCATCAAACAGATGATTCGTGAAAGGGGAGTTACTGTGCCTGTCATTGTTATACCCACCGGCACCCATGTCGAGAGATACAGCAGTGGAAATGGAAGGCGGTTCAGAGAAAAACATGGCATTCCGCAAGATGTGTTTCTTGCAGGCTACATCGGCAGGGTTGTAGAGGCAAAGAACATGGATTTTACGGCGGATGCAGTTATTGAATTCATGAGCGGCAATAATGATACATGGTACCTTGTGGTGGGCGACGGGGAGTCTGTTCAACCGCTGGAGGGAAAGTTCCGGAATGCCGGTCTTCGCGACCGGCTGGTCATGACCGGCAGCCTGACCGGCTCAGAAGTTGCCGATGCGTACGCGGCAATGGATATTTTCCCCTTCGCGTCAAAAACAGAAACCCAGGGGATAGTTCTGATAGAAGCATTCTCCGCCGGTGTTCCTGTAATTGCCCTGGACGCGCCGGGGTCAAGGGATATAGTGCAGGACAGCAAAAACGGGAGGGTGTTGCCGGAAAAGACGACGCCCGGCGAATTTGCGCGTGAGATCCAGGCTGCATTCGAGGATGAGCGCTTGATGCCAAAGTGGAGCGAATCTGCGAGGAAACGCGCCGCGGAATTTGACCATAAGCGATGCGCCAGAAAGTTAAGCGGCTGCTACCAGGATTTGATCCAGCGACATGTTCGCCGGCCGCAAAGTGAAGAGATCCAGATCTGGCAAAAGCTGCAGAACCGTTTTTCCACCGAATGGGATCTTTTCAAACAAAAACTCGCTGTCATTGCCGCAGGAATGGCTGAGGAGTAATAGTCTGTTTATCCGGTCACGCGGAG
>CAZIXB010000030.1:0-9301 GCA_964543205.1 uncultured Victivallales bacterium | reverse complement strand
AATGCTCTATTTTTCGGCAGCCTTGAGTTCAAGCATCACATAACGCGAACCGCGAGGTGTCTTTACCAGTAAGAGAACAGCATTTGAGTCGCCGGCTTTGGCTATCTCTTTCTTGAACTCTTTTACTGTGTTTACTTCTTTCCGGTTGACGCTTGCTATTAGTGTGCCCGGCCGGAGTCCAGCCCTGGCGGCGCTGCTGCCGTTTTCCACCTGTTCAACGACCACGCCGTCCTGGTCATCATAACCAAACCTCTGCGCAAGTTGTTCGGTCAGTTCGGTAACCGTAAAACCGAGCCGGTCATAAGTGTCGGATTCACCTGTTGCCGCGGCTTCTTCTCCCTGGTCCGGGAACTCGCTGGTAACTGCGGTTATTTGTTTCCTTTCACCCTCTCTGAAAATTGTCAGTTCAAGTTCAGCGCCGGGAGGATTAGAAGCAACGGTATTCCTGAATTTGCCCACATTTTTGACCTTCTTCCCGTTCAGTTCGAGGATAATGTCGCCCGACTTCAATCCCGCTTTGTCCGCTCCGGAGCCTTCTTCAACCTGGGAGACTAGGGCGCCCTGTGCTTCTTCCAGCCCGAATGATTCAGCCAGGGCCGGCGTAACTTCCTGGATGTACACGCCAAGGTAGCTTCTGGTTACCTTGCCTTTCTCTATCAACTGGTTCTTGATGTTTCTTGCCATATTGATGGGAACTGCAAAACCGATCCCCATGTATCCTCCGGTCCGGCTGTATATTGCTGTATTTACGCCGATCACTTTGCCCTCAATTGTCAGCAGGGGACCGCCCGAGTTGCCTGGATTGATTGCCGCGTCGGTCTGGATAAAATCTTCGTAATCTGCAATTCCTATGTTGCTTCGCCCCTTAGCGCTTATAATCCCGGCTGTAACTGTTTCAGTCAGGCCAAACGGATTGCCGACAGCCACTACCCATTCGCCCACCTCAATTGCCCGGGAATCTCCAAGCTCCAGGTAAGGCAGATCTTCAGCGTCGATTTTAATAACCGCCACTTCTGATTTGGCATCGGCGCCAATTTTCTCCGCGTCGAATTCACGACCGTCGTGGAGCTTGACTTTAATTTCGTCGGCGTTCCCGACTACGTGATAGTTGGAAAGGATATAACCGTCTTCGCTTATAATAAAACCGGTGCCTGCGCCTCGCCGCTGAAATTCGCGTTTCTCCGGTTCCTGTCCCGGCCCGAAAAACCGCCGCATAAAGTCGTCGCCGAAAAGATCGAACGGGTCGTTGAAAGGCATTTGTCTGCCCCTGACTTCAACGGTTGTTTTTACCTCCAGGTATACCACTGCCGGAATCGCTTTCCTGGCGACCTGTGAAAAAGCCTGTCCTGTCTTCTTGAGCGCCTCAAGAGACGGGGAAGTATCCTGCGGCTTGTTTGCATCTTTCGATTGAGCTCTGCACGAAGGGCATAAGGCCAAAGTTATTGCAAGCATTCCAGAGATTATCAATCTGCGCGAAATAGTTTTTTTCATTCCTATTGTCTCCTTTCCTTTTCAACGTAGTTTCCGTCTTAACGTGAAGAAGAATAGCAGCAACATTCTAAGATAGTAATCGGGATAACGCTAAAAGACAGCTTCGAAAAATCTTAAAATCATGAGGGTTGTCTGCAAGTATTTTTTTTGAGCGATCTTTGCCGGCCCTGGTATCGATTTGAGCAAAGAAAGACCGGTCTTTACGGATTTACTGTCGGGGCCATTTGTCAAGAAGACGGGAAAGAAGGCATGGAACAATGGCGCATGTTCCGGCAGATACAACGATCATACCCGCATAGATGTGCGCAGGGACAGCCCAATCTCCAAGCTCGCGCCCGCGCTTCATTATTATCATGGTGATTTCCGCCCGCGGAACCATGCTCAGGCCAATTAATATTGCGCCGGTTTTGCCGGTCGAACGAATGGCGGGAGTGTATGTTCCCAGGATTTTTGAAAACGAGGCTACGGCAAGGAATATGACTCCTGTTTGCAGGCCGGTTGACAACGCAGAGGGGTCAATCTGAAGTCCGATGCCAACGAAAAAGAACGGAGCAAACAAATCATATATGGCTTCAAATCCCGTATCGATTTTGACCGAGTCCGGATCTCTGCTGAATACCAGTCCTGCAAATAATGCGCCTATTGCCAGGGAAAAGCCCATCCATCCCGCCAGCGCGGCTATGATAAATCCTGTTGCGGCAACAAGGAGAGTTGATGAGTATCCGTTGCCGACTCTCTTGAAAAGGTTGCTTGCCGGATTTTCGAGGTACAGTGAAAATAGAATGCAGGCTGCGGCAAAACAAGCCAGCTTGACAAGAAACCAGCCGCCGGTTTGTGACAGAGCGGCTATAAGCTCGGTTTCCGTTCCGGCTTTGTGCACCAGTGGGGCGAGAGCAAAGAGCAGAACCATGAAACCGATGCCGGAGATGTCATCAAGTTCGGCTACGTCAATCAGCAACTCTCCATCGTCGCTCCTGAGCATGTTTTTTTCGCGCCATACGTTCATTGCGACTCCGATACTGGTCGCGGTCATTGCAGCGGCAACAAACAACGATGATATAAGCGAAAGATCTGCGTATGTGCGGGCTATCCAGTAGCCTGCAATACCGCTCAGAAAGACGTTTGCCAGCCATATCAGCCAGGCTTTGGGCAACTGCGAAAGCAAGCCTCTGAGGTTGCTTTCCAGTCCAATTCTAAACAGTAGAGCAAGAACACCCACCGAAGCCAGAAACTTAAAAACCGGCCAGCCGGCGCCTTCCAGCAGCCCCCACCTTTCATCGGCGATTCTCAGCAACAGTCCGATTACTAGATATCCGACAAGTCCCGGCATACCTATTCGTTTCAAGCCGGATCGGATAAATATGTTTATAACAATTACTATCCCTATAATCAGGATTATCAGTGAAAATGTGTGTTCAGTATGAATCATTGAGAAGTCAGGCGGCTGTTAAAATAGATATTATTAGACAATTTGCACAATCCATCGAGATTCTGCCATCGGGGCAAGCCCGATTTTTGACTTCATATAACATGAACGGGCCCGACAGGTTTGCTGAATAAAACCTGTTCGCAGAATAAGACCGGGGCATTCAGTAAGACTTTTCGAGCCTTATCCTAATGTCTACACCGATATAAAGAACTACATAATGTATGAGAATGTATCGGAGTAGTATTTCGAATTGATTGATTACAACTTTCTTTGATTTGGAAGGAACATCTTTGATGTTAGAGCCGAACGAGAGAAAACCGAGAAGACGTTTTATGGATCTGCAGCGCGAGTTGGAGGAAGCCTTTTCTTCTCTGATCGATAAACCTTGGGGCCGCGAAGGGAAAAGCGAGTGGTATGTGGCGGTTGATGTGGCGGAAACGCCGGACGAATACCTTGTAACCATTGACTTGCCGGGGGTAAAGCTCAGTGATGTACATGTTGCAGTGCGACGTTCCCGGGTTACAGTTTCAGGCCGCCGGGAAAAGGTTCAATGGGTGGAAACCGCAACACATATTCAAAAGGAAAGAATCGAGGGAACATTCTGCCGGCATTTCACACTTGAACATCCCGTGGATCCGAGAGGAACCACCACTGAATTGGAAGAAGGCATTCTTAATCTGAAAATACCCAAGGAAAAACTGAATAACGAGGAGGAATCTTGATGACAGTCTCCAAGGCAAGATTGTTGAAAACAAAGGATGTGGACTGGAAAGTAGATACCGGGAGTTTTGACTTTGATAGCACCGACAAGCTGGATGCATTGGAAAAGGTGATTGGCCAGCCCCGGGCAATGCGGTCGCTTGACATAGGCCTGGGAATAGAGCACTCCACTTATAACATCTACGTTTCGGGACTCAATGGGACCGGAAAAAAAGAAACCATTCAGCGTGTGCTTAGAGAAAGGGTCATGGATAAAGCGCCGCCTTCGGACTGGGTATATGTTTATAACTTCGAACGTTCCGACAACCCTATAGCCATTGATCTTGAGGCCGGAAAGGCTCTCAGCTTTCAGAAGGACATGCAGGATCTCGTTGAACAGCTCAAGTATGAGCTGCCTAAAGCTTTTCAGAATGAAGATTTCAGCAGGCAGAAGCAGCAGATAAGCCGTAAATACGAGAAGGAAAATGAGAAGTTCATGAAAGAACTTCAACAGGAGGCCAGGGACAAGGGTCTTACTATCCAGCGCGCGTCCAATGGCCAGGTCATGGTGGTGCCGCTCAAGAAGAACGGCGAACAGATGAACCAGGATGATATCCAGAATCTATCAGAAGACGAGCGGGAAAAGATTAATCAGAAAGAACGCGAACTGGCCAGGAAAATAGACGCATATATGTCGCGCGGAAACGAACTGCGGAAGAAGCTGGGCGGCGAGGTAAAAAAGGTAGAAAAAGACCATGCCGAAGAGATTGTCAATCCGTTAATCGAAGGGCTTCGCAAAAACTACAAGCATGAGAAGCTTGGCCGGTGGATGGATAAATTAAGAGAGCATATTCTGGATAACCTTGAGGATTTCCAGCAGCATGATCAGGCGGGCCAGATGCAGGCCATGCAGCAGATGATGGGAGGCGGACAGGGAGAGAAGAAATTTACCGAATACAAGGTGAACGTCTTGGTAGACAACAGTAAACTCGAACACGCTCCTGTAATTATTGAAGACTCTCCGAATTACAAAAACTTGTTCGGCACCACTGGCGGTGTAGTAGACCGCTTCGGAAGAGTAGTAGGTGATTTCACCAACATTCGAGCAGGCAGCTTGCTGCGGGCTAACGGGGGTTACCTGGTTGTCAACCTTCTTGAAGCCCTTTTTGAACCGCTGGTCTGGAAAGAATTGAAACGCACTCTCAAGAGCGGATCGGTGGAGTTTCATGCCTATGATCCGCTTGGTGTGTTTACGGCATCTGCTATCAGGCCGGAGTCAATACCGCTCAAGGTCAAGCTGGTTGTGCTTGGTAATCCGCTTCTTTATCACCTTCTCTACCTTTACGATGAAGATTTTCCAGAGATATTCAAAATCAAGGCGGATTTTGCGGACGAAATGGACGTTTCGCCGGATTCCCCAAAGCAGCTTGGACAGTTTGTGCAGAAGTTGAAACAAAAGGAAGATGTTCTTCCTTTCACCACAGCGGGAGTAGCCGAACTCACTAGAACGGCAGTAAGAATCGCAAGTCACCGCAGGAAGCTGACCGCAGAATTCAGCAAACTGGGTGATATTGTCAGGGAAGCAAGCTTCTGGGCCAAGGATGACAACAAGTCCAAGGTGAGCGCAAAACATATACGCAGAGCTGTAGACGAAAAGGTCTACCGTTCCGACAGGATCGCAGAAAAAATCAGGGAGATGATTGAGGAAGGCACACTTATTATAAATCTGGAGGACAAGGTCATAGGACAGCTCAACGGGCTTGCTATCATTAACCTCGGCGATTACTCCTTCGGCAAACCTTCGCGCGTTAGCGCCAGTGTCGGACTCGGCGCTTCGGGGGTAGTTAACATTGAAAGGGAAAGTAAGTTGAGCGGCCAGACATACGACAAGGCCATGCTGATACTGGAAGGCTATATGCGCAACAAGTATGCTCAGAAACATCCCGTATCGCTATCTGCCGGTATAGCCATGGAACAGAGTTACGGAATGATTGAAGGCGACAGCGCCACGGTGACAGAGCTGGTGTGTTTGCTCAGCGCGGTTTCCAGAACGCCCGTACGGCAGGATATTGCGGTCACGGGGTCAGTAGATCAGTGGGGACGCGTTCAACCTGTTGGCGGGATAAACGAAAAGATTGAAGGCTTTTTTGATACATGCAGGCAGGTCGGTCTTTCCGGCAACCAGGGCGTTTGCATTCCAGAGGCAAACGCAAAGAATCTCATATTGAGGCCGGATGTCGTGGACGCGGTCAAAAAGAAGGAGTTCAGTGTCTGGACAATACAGACGGTAGACCAGGCCATTGAGCTTCTTGCCGGTATGAAACCGGGGAATGTGGAAGCCGGCCAGAGTTTTCATGGAAAGGTTGATAAGCGTCTCAGAGAAATGCTTGGTGCGCTCAAGAAACAAGGGGCTGTGATGTCATCGCAGGGACCTTACGCAATTGAACAGCAGGTTCCGGGGCAGAAAGACCCGCGACCTCCTCTGCCGGGCCGGGAAGAGGGCAGACTTGGAAGGGAGTAACTTATGTTTGGAAAAGGATTGAAGTTGTTTAAGATTTTCGGGTTTGAAGTCCGGATAGACGCCAGTTGGTTGCTGCTGGCTCTGCTGGTTGTTTTTACGTTGTCCCGAGGATATTTCCCGCGTCAGTTCGAAGATCTCAGTACAGCTCAGTACATCATCATGGGGATTGCAGGGGCGATAGGGCTCTTTTTGTCCATAATTGTCCATGAAATGATGCACTCTCTCGTGGGAAGACGTTTTGGCATATCGATGCAAGGCATCTCGCTTTTTATGTTCGGGGGCGTGGCGCAGATGGAAAACGAATCCAAGACACCAAGAGGCGAATTTTTCATGGCTATCGCCGGTCCCTTGACCAGCTTTGTTGTGGGAGGTCTTTTCTATCTTGCATACCTGGGTGGTGAAGCTTTTAACCTCCCTCAAACCGCCTCCGGTGTGCTCGGTTATCTGGCGTTTATCAACGTAGTACTGGCAATATTCAATCTTCTGCCGGCATTCCCTCTTGACGGGGGAAGGGTTCTGCGCTCTGCGCTTTGGGCCTGGAAAAAGAATCTTAAATGGGCCACCCACATTGCATCTGAAATAGGAGCCGGGTTCGGCACAGTCCTGATCATTATGGGCATATTTGCGGTTCTGGGTGGAAGTTTTATTGGAGGGTTGTGGTGGGCTTTGATCGGAATGTTTTTGCGGGGGATCTCTCACGGTTCATATCGGCAGGTTGTGATCCAGCAAACGCTGGGCGGGGAGCCGGTGCGCAGGTTTATGCGGGAAGATCCGGTGACAGTTTCGCCCGACCTGACAGTCGATAAATTAGTGAATGACTATATCTATGAATATCATTTCAAGATGTTTCCCGTGACCAGGAAAGAAAAGGTCATAGGTTGTGTGACGACAAAGGAAATCAAAGAGATACCCAAAAAAGAGTGGCCTGACAAAAAGGTTTCGGATATAGCGCTGGATTGCTCGGATGCTAACACAATTGCTCCAGATGCGGATGCTGCCGAGGCTTTGTCGGCTATGAATAAAACAGGCAACAGCCGGCTCATGGTAATTGAAGACCGGAAGCTCAAGGGAATAATAGCCCTGAAAGATATGCTCAAATTTCTCTCTCTGAAACTTGATCTGGAAGGAAGCGAGTCAGAGGCACAGGATTTCAAAAGACAAATAGGGTGAAGATAATGATAGATAAGGAAACAGCATGAAAAAATACAAATATTTGATAGTAGGCGGAGGCATGGCAGCCGACGCTGCAGCAAAAGGTATTAGACAAATCGATGACAAGGAAGAAATCGGGGTGATAAGCGCGGACGATGAGGAGCCATACGCCCGCCCGCCGCTATCCAAGGGACTATGGAAAGATAAATCCATGGATACGATATGGATGGGGATAAAGTCAAAAGGCGTTGAGCTGCATCTGTCACGAACTGTTGTTTCCATAGACGCAACCACCCGGCAGGTCAAAGACGAACAGGGCGATAAGTATGGCTATGACAAGTTGCTTTTGACAACCGGGGGAAGTCCGCGGAAGCTGCCGTTTAACCATGCCGAGACTATTTACTACAGGAGTCTCGGCGATTACAGAATGCTTCGCGATATAGCTGAGAATCATCAAAAATTTTTAGTTCTAGGCGGAGGTTTTATTGGATCTGAAATTGCGGCGGCTCTGGCGATGAACGGCAAAGAGGTAACCATGGTCTTTCCCGAAGCTGGAGTTTGCAGCCGCATGTTTCCTCTTGAATTGTCTGAAGCCTTGAACAAATACTACAGAGACAAGGGCGTAAGCATTATTGCTTCCTGTAAACCATCAGAAATTGAAAAAGAGGACGGTTTACATGTTATCCGCCTTGATAACAGCCAGACGCTCAAAACCGAAGGTGTAATAGCAGGCATAGGCATTGTCCCCAACACGGGCCTGGCGGAAAGCATGGACCTGGATGTGGACAATGGAATTGTGGTTGACGAGCATCTGCGCACGAGCCAGGAAAACATCTTCAGCAGCGGAGATGTTGCGAATTTCTACAACCCGCTGCTGGATGCCAGGATCAGGACTGAACACGAGGACAATGCCATGGCAATGGGGGAGGCTGCAGGAAGAAATATGGCAGGCGAAAAAGAGCCCTACCATTACCTGCCATTCTTTTATTCCGACCTTTTTGATTCGGGCTACGAAGCAGTAGGGAAAACAGATTCGTCGCTGCAAACAATTACGGACGTAAAAAAGCATGACGATAAAGGGCCCATATTCTACATGGATAAAGGCAGGGTAAGGGGAGTTGTATTCTGGAACATGTTCGGCAAAGTGGAAGCGGGAAGAGAGCTAATTGCAGCGCCGGGACCTCATTCCGAAGATGGTCTCAGGAAATGGAGCCAGGAAAGATTGAGTCATCGCTAACCCTCATATCTCACAAAATTCCTGCTGCGAACACGGATAGCGCCACTGCGACGGCACGAATTGGCAAAACGCCAGATCCGTTCCGAAGAGCTTACAACTTGCTTGGCATTTTTCATGAATAGATCAGATTAACCCGCATATCTCACACTCCTCCGGCAGAAACAATTGATAGCGCCATTATTGCAAGCCCAAATCGTTTTAGCCGATCTTGCGGTGTGTTCACACAGCTTCGTCCGGTTAAACCGATTTTATCACGCACTAACGGCGCCCTGAACCGTTTCTGCTCGAAAAAGTGTGAGATATGCGGGTTAACCCTGTTGCACCCTACTGGTATAATTGCGGACAAAGTGCTGCACGACGTCATCGATTGTGACATCGCGGATCGATGAATCAGAGCTGCTGCGCAGTGTTTCTTCCACCGTTATAAACCGAAGGCCGCCTCTTTGGCGGAATCTCATTTCGGCATAAGGCATTATACCGTTTGGAAATGTGCGTCCCTGAAGGCGGTAAGTGAATTCTTCGTCTTTGCCTTTCAGCACCATGAGAGTAGCAGATGTTTCGGAATTGCGCATATTGCTCAGTCTTGAGTATTTGCGGAGTTCGCCGGAAATCTCGGCAAATGCAGGTAAAGCCACGTTCTCTATGAACGAGGCCATTTCTGATACATCGCGGTTTGCCGGTTCTTCTTTCTTTTCCCCGAAGAATCCACCCAGAGTATTTTTCCACTGATTATTCATAGTGAGGCGAACAATACCATCATCTCTGACCCAAC
>CAZIXB010000029.1:0-15048 GCA_964543205.1 uncultured Victivallales bacterium | reverse complement strand
TTCAGCCCGATGTGCTGGCTCAATGTCTGGGCGGCTGGCTCAGCGGCGAAACCCTGGCGGACAGATGGATATCTTCAGGGCTTCTTGGTTAGGATATGGTGCCGGGGGTGGGATTTGAACCCACACGGTGTTGCCACCGCCAGATTTTGAGTCTGGTGCGTCTGCCGTTTCGCCACCCCGGCCGTGCATGTTTAAGACTGTGCTTATTTCGGAAAAGAGACATATAGCATTCGTCAGAATAGAGTTCAAGAAACTTGTTATGATAAAAAATAATGAATCCGCCATTTTTTTGTTGTTATGCGGACAATGATTTCGTAGGTTTTGAGGCTCTTGATTTCATGACTAAGGGAAACAGGGTTTTAACATGACTATACGAGGAATCATAGTAGGCCTTATCATGGCTGTTCTCATGGGGGCCGGCGGAGCTTTTGCGTCAAAGCATGTTCCAGGGATGTGGGGGCTGGTTCGCGGAAATCTGCCGGTCAGCGTTTTCGGCGCCTTGATTGTGTTTGTTGCCGTTATAAATCCTCTTCTCAGGCGGATTCACAAAAGCCTTCGATTCAGCGCGGGCGAGCTGGCGCTGATTCTTTCCCTTACGCTCATTGGGTGCGGCATTGCAGATGCTGGTCTAATGAGGTACTTCCCTAAATCCCTGGTTCAGCCGATGCAGCTTGAGCGAAGCCGCCCCGGCTGGCAGCAGAAAGATATTCTCGGTTATGCGCCCGACTCGACACTGCCCAACAAAGGCGTAGACAGCCCCGCAATAGTAGATAACTACATTACTGCGATGGGCTCTGAAGGCGACCCGATTGGTCTTGGCGAGGTGCCGTGGTCTGCATGGGAAGGTCCGCTGAAGGTTTGGGTCAGCATTATTGCCTTTATGTTTGTGGGAGTGATATGTCTTGCAATGATTGTGCATCGCCAATGGGCTGAAAAGGAACGAATTCGCTATCCCCTTGCCGAGATAGCCACATCGCTTTTTGAGCGCGACGACAAAGGCGACACCAAACTTTTTAAAAACCGCATGTTCTGGATCGGCGCTTCAATTCCTTTTGCGTTAATGATTATAAACGGTTTAAATGCCTGGTTCCCGGGTTTTCCCAGTATTCCTCTTTCATTTAATTTTTCTCCATTGGCGTCAAAATTTCCCGAGTTGGCGAAGATTACGGGAGCACGGGCTGTTACCTCGCCGTCTATTATGCCTGCGGCTCTTGGTTTATCCTTTCTACTAGCTTCGGATATAGGGTTTACTCTGGGAATAGCTCCGGTGATCTCCATGTTTGCCGTGTTTATAATGATGCAAATCGGGGTTGATATTTCGGGAGGCAGAATAGAGGGTGGTTTTATTCAGTGGCAGAGTTTCGGCAGCTTCATGGCCATGGCAGTAATGTTGCTTTACGTCGGACGCAGGTACTACTGGCATACGTTATCTGAAGCGGTGACTTTCCACAGAAGGGAAGAGACCAGCAGGTACAGTGTTTGGGCCTGTAGGGGATTTATAATATGTGTTGTGGGCGCCACTGGTGTCTTGATGGCTGTGGGTCTTGATGTTGTTGTTGCGCTTCTGGCTGTTTTAAGCACAACGCTTCTTTACCTTGTCTGTGCAAGAATGAACGCTGAAGCGGGGACCTTCTTTTTTGTGCCTAACTGGACTATGCCAGCGGTACTTGTAGGGATATTCGGAATGACTGTGCTGGGCCCAACTGCAATCATTGTTCTCGGCCTTATGATGTATCTGCTTATGTGCGATCCGTTTGAGACGATGATGCCGTTTATTTCCAATGGCCTCAAAATTACCAGCGATACCAAGTTGCCCGTGAGTAAAGTGGGAGGCCTGATGATTATCGCCTTACTTCTTATGCTTGCGGTGGCTGTTCCTCTTTCAATCTGGGCCGATTACAATTATGCAGCCCCTATGCGGAGGGGTTGGGATACTGAAGAAGTGTTCAGCGCAGCCGACAAAACGGTTGACAAACTGGAGCTTTCCGGACAGGGAGAAGAGGTGGCAAACTACGGCGCGTTGGACAGAATCACCAATATGTTGCCGAATAAACAGTTTCTTATAGCCACCGCGATAGGGTTTGGACTCTTGATGTTGTTTAGTTTCCTTCGGCTCAAATATACATGGTGGCCGTTGCATCCGATTCTTTTTCTTGTTTTTGCTTCGGGCGCTTTTTTCAGGTTTGCGCCTTCATTTTTTCTTGGATGGGTTTTAAAATCTGCGGTAACAAAATTCGGCGGCGCTGCGAAGTACCTTTCTATAAAGCCTTTTGTTCTTGGTGTAATCATTGGAGATTTAACAGGCGGTTTTTTCTGGCTGGTTGTCGGATGGGTTTACAACGGAGTCACCGGGTACCGTTCACCGAGCATACTGCTTTGGTAGCAGCTTTTTAACAGGTGATTGAGTGGAGGTTAAATACAACCGTACTTGCTGGCAAGGGATACATATAGAGCATCCTGCCGACTGGGAAATATGCAATGCTGGCGGAAACAGGGAAAAGGGGAGCATCTTTTTCGGTGATCGCAGGAAAAAACGCCTCCAGGTTTTCTGGCGGAAACTGGACTACAGTCCGAATCTTGAGATGTTGGTTGATAAACCGCCTGTTGTAGACGAAGACGAAGATGTTGAATGGCGCAAGGTCGGGCTGGTAGAAGGCTGGGTCGGGCTGCTGGAAAAGAAGGGCGGCGCCTCTGTTTTGCATTGCGGAGGTTTTTTTGAAGAAAGCGCCATGCTAGTTGAGGCAGTTCTTTTCTGGCCGCATGGCAGGAACATAGAAGGCGAAAGAAAAATACTGAGTTCAATAGAGGTTCATGAGCCCGATGAAGGGCAGAATGAATTCTGGCAGGCAATGGGAATTGAAGCGAGTGTTCCATGCGAATACAATTTCAGCGGGTTTGAATCGCAGCCTGGAAAAACAGTTTGGAAGTTTGAAAAAAGAGGTGACAAGGGTACGTTTATTAATATTGAGAGACTTGGGATTCCTGATTACTGGTTGAGGGCCAGTCTGACCAAGTGGTTGGAAGCGAGACTTGAGTATGGAAGCTCGATCAGGAGCCGGAGAAGCGTTGAGTGGAATGGGCATGATGCAGTAAGCATAGTGTCCACAGCTACTGCAATCGGCTTTAAGAGATTGAAGGGAATGTACAGGGTTAGTTTGAGTTTAGGCTGGAAGTGTGAGACAGAGAACCGGGTTTACCGGATATACATGGAGACAAATTCGAGAGATTACCGGATATCTCTTCCCGAAGGTCTGCAGGTAATGTGCTGTAAAGACGCCCCGGTTCTTGCGCAGAGCATATAGGTGAAAAGTGGTAGCTGAATTAGGAAACCAGGACATTGCGGATATCAGAGCTCTTGAGCTTGTGCCGTGCATAAATGAAGCTGCGGACCTGGATTACAGGCAAGATGGAGCGGTGATAGTGAGCATACCGATGAAAAAACCAAGGTATCTTGTGGGCCCGATCAGATGGATCCTGCCTTTTTCAGAAAAAAAACGGCTTCGAGTAGATCTTCTGGGAAGGGATGTGCTGGAGATGTGCGACCAGACAAGAAAGGTTGAGGATGTTATTGAACAGTTTGCTCGAAAGAACAAGCTGGCTTTTAGAGAAGCGCAGGTTGCAATTCTGGGATTTATGCAACAGATGCTGAAAAGAGGGGTTCTTGTGCTGGTATCAAGCGATATCATTGGAGAAAGAAATTGAAGGCTTTTGAAATTCATGATCAGGTTAAGCTTCCTTTTTCGCGATGTGTCAGCATCGTAGTGAGCGGAATTCAATTCAGGCTTTTCAGGGCCGCGATAACCGTTTCGATTGTTGCCCTTGCTGTCGCGTTTCTAATGACGATTCTCAGCGACAGTCTTATAGGAAGAAATGTGGCGAAAACCGTGGAAAAGCAGATTGAGCCGCGGCAGAAATTCCTATTCTGGGTTGACAGGCTTTCCAGTCCGATGACGCCCGACGAATTGAATTCTTTGCTTCTAAATGCTGAGAAAGGCGGAAACCGTTGGCAGGAGCTGAAAGATTGGGGTAATTGCAGCAACTCAGATCTTGAGGCATTGTCCGAGCTTGCCGTTAAGGAAGAAAGATATCTGAACTTTTTAAGGGGGTTGAGCGAGGGCGATCGCCGACCGCTGGTGGGGAGGTTAAGCGGCCGCGGAATCTTCGAGATGCTTGCGCAACCAGGTCGTTTTAACGAGTTCATCAGCAAAACCAGGGAGATGGGAATAAAGATTCCGGGTTCCGCTCAGCAATTTGACGATATGCTTGATGACTGGCGGGATATGCGCAACTTGAAAAAATCCATAATGGACGGGCATTCTGAGGCTGTGCGCAAACTTGGTGAACAGAGACAGCAAAAGAACATACAGGAAATGCTTGGGGTCATTGATAGCCGGCAAATTGATATGCTTGAGAAGCTTGGGTTCCGCCTTGATGAATCTGTTATTGATGTTCTCAGAAAAGAAGCCAGGGCAAGCCTTGACGTCGAATCGGCGCTTTTCGTGTTGGGAAACAGCAGTTTTAAGCAGAAATTCGCCCTGAAACAGGGTATAGACGATCTCAATGAAGTTACATCTGAAGCACTTCTTGATTTTCTTACTTCCCGTTCATCGGCTCGGTGGTATAAAGAGACGGTTGAAGAAGTTGGAATGACAATTGAGCTGAGTTTAGACCGGATAGTTGCCTTGGCTCGGAAGCAGATCAAGGACAATAAACTCGCTGAGATCGAGGCAGGTATTGACGCCGAAATGGCGCAAGGCACGACGTTGGGTTTCAGTAATCGTGTGATGTGGCTTATTATTGTAAGCATGATCGTCTGTGTAGTAGGCATTACTAATGCAATGCTGATGAGTGTAACCGAGCGCTTCAACGAGATTGCAACCATGAAATGTCTCGGGGCCACAGACGGATTCATCATGTTGAATTTTATTCTGGAATCCGGTCTCCAGGGTTTGTTTGGCGGAATTATCGGAGCTTTCGCAGGGTTGCTTTTAGGAACCTTGCGGTCGAGTTTCGGGTTTGGTTTTATGGCGATACAGAATGTGCCGGTTGGCTCGGCATTTGCCGGTATGGGTATTGCTATTGCCAGCGGAATCATTATATCTGTGATAGCAGCGATATATCCTGCATTTGTGGCGGCGAGATTGGCGCCAATGGAAGCAATGCGGGTGGAATAGTGAAGGAGTAACCGTGTCTGAAGTAGCAGCAGATATCGCGGACAAGTCCACGAGCGAGCAGACGGAAGAAAAGCCTGTCATTATCAGGACGAGCAACCTGAAGAAGATATATATGATGGGAGAGGAAGAAGTGCATGCGCTTCAGGGTGTAAACGTGGAGATATACCGGGGTGAATTCATGTGTGTAATGGGGCCAAGCGGATCCGGAAAAAGCACATTTTTCAACATGATAGGGGGTCTCGATGCGCCGAGCAGCGGGCGCGTATTTATTGATGAAGTTGACGTGGCGCAGCTTAGCGCCGTAGAGCTTGCTTTTTTGCGTTGCCAGAAAATCGGTTATATATTCCAGTCATATAATCTTGTGCAGTACATGACTGCTCTTGAGAATGTGACTGTGCCAATGGCTTTTGCCGGAGTCGAATCCGAAGAGGCGCATGAAAGGGGTATGTCTCTTCTGGATATAGTGGGACTTAAAGAACGGTGGTTTCATAAACCGATAGAAATGTCTGGAGGCCAGCAGCAGAGGACTGCTATTGCCAGGTCAATGGCTAACAATCCCAGCTTGCTGCTGTGCGATGAACCGACCGGTAACCTTGACTTTAAGACTGGAGATGAGATACACCAAATCATAAGAAGGCTCAACCTGGAGATGGGAGTAACAGTGATCTGCGCGACTCACGACCACAGGTTGATTGATATGGCTGATCGGATCACCTGGGTGCGGGATGGAGCAATTGAAAAAATCGCCGAACGAAAAGACCTTGAAATCGATACTGGGACTGTTGAATGAATGCGAGCATATTTCACGTTTTTAAATGTCAGGATCAAGAATTAACTGGGAAGATGTTCAAGCGAATGATGTTTTTTAATAACAAGAAGTTTGTTTGCAAAGCAGCAGGTTTGTTCGTGGCTGTATTTTGCCTTTTTTCTGTCGGTATAGAAGTATCCAGGGCATCCACGAATGATTACACGAAGGCCTTTGATAAAGATGTTGCGGAACTTACAGCCAACAAACACAGGCTTGCCGGACGGAAGGAAGGAAGCCTGTCGGCTGCGGCTTATGTTCAGAGGCGGCTTGAGGATATAGGCCTGGATAAAGCGCTTGTTCAGGAATTTCCTGTTGTGCAGAATCGCTCACCGTTGTGTGAAATTGAAGCCGACGGCGAGATCTTTCCCATGTATGCGGCTCGTCATAACATGCTTCAGGTTCCTGTGACCCCACAGGATGGACTTAGCGCAGAAACTTTATATGTGGGAAAAGGTCGTCTTTCCGATTACGACGGCAAGTTTCCGGAAGATAAAATCGTTGTTATGGATTTTGATTCCGACGACAACTGGCGGAACGCTTTTGCCATGGGCGCGAGCGCGGTCCTATTTACAGGCGGGGCGGATGATATTCCCCTTCCCAGGCATCATGTCAATGTTCCAGCCAATCTGCCCCGGTTTTATGTAACCAAGGATGTGGCGGAAAAGCTGAGATTGGCAGAAGAGAGCAGGAAGGTGACCCTGCGCGCGTCCGCCGAGTGGGAAGAGCTTGAGGGGCGGAATGTTTTCGGGATATTGCGGGGTACTGATCCTGTATTCGATGAAAATGATGAACGGCGTGAGACGATTGTCCTCGCCGCGCCGCTGGACACGCTTTCGGAAATACCAGAGCTGTCGCAGGGGGCGCGTAATGCCGGGAATTGCGCCGCATTGCTTCACCTTGCCGGGCATTTCGTAGAGAACCGTCCAAAGCGTGACATTGTCTTTGCCTTCTTTGATGGAGAGGCGCAGAACCACCTGGGAGCAAGAGCTTTTTACGGAGCGCTTTACCGGGTGGTGGGGGACAGGCCGATAGCCCGGCATACGTTGGAAGAACGCATGGCCATGATTGACGAAGAAATCGATTATATGGAGCGAATACGGCAGGTACTGGCAATTGAAAATGTATTTTCTGAAGAAGCTCTTGATTTGCCCGGTTATCCTGATTTTGCGTCCATGCTGAGAGATTACGTGGTGACTCTTGGGAACGTAACGATGCAGGAACTTGCTCCTCTTCGGGTGCGTTACAGGAACCTCAAAGGCAGGCTCAGTGAGCTTGACGCAGATAAAGATAAGATACGCCGCGAGATGAACGAGCTTAAGCCGGAGACAGCCGAGCTTGGGAAAATTGACCGGCTTGCGATGGAGGATCTGGCGTGGAACTCGATACTTCGTTTCCTCAATGAGGATGGTCGACCTGGAAGTGAATCAGATATTAAAGTCCTTGCCCAGGAGCTTGTCACTGATCCTGATCCGCAGAAAAGAGTTCTAAAACGCGAATACTTCGTGGAATCAATTCACAGAAATATTGACAGTGTTGTGGAATACGCGCGCACCCTTGGGCAGAAACGTCTTAAAGAGGTCAATCGCGCGAAGAAGTACTGTAAGCAGGCGTTTGAACTGGTTGAAGAGGTAGGCAGAGAAAAGAGCGATATTGTTCTTCATCTGAGCATTAATCTTGGAGATGCCCGGGAAAGCTGGTGTTTTGCTCATGGCGATGACAGTATGCCGTTCTTCACTGATGATGAAGAAGGCAACTACAGGACGATCCTGTACCGGACAATTCGGGATTTAGCCGGCGAACTGCCTGAGAGTGAAAAACGTGGACTCGATTTACGTTCGGTTTCAACGATGTATCCATCCAGCAGGATGTTTACTCCCGGTCTTCATACGGACAGCGGGGTGATTGCCGGGATGTTCTCGCGTTATAATATGTCAATAAACACACTGTTTGATCCTTTAAGCAGGCACGGTTTACCTTCTGATACTGTTGAAAATCTTGATATTGGCGCTATGCGCGCCCAGTCCCGTGGACTGGCTGGTTTTCTGAGCCATCTTGTAGAGGAAGAGGCCCTCAGTAGACCGTACTTCATCCGTCTCAGAGTGTTTTACAATGAGGCAAGATGGTCAAAAAACCGAAGATTCGGTCACACCATCAAGCAGTCAGATGTTGGCGATCCTATGCGCAGCGCTTCTGTGCCAGGCGCTGTGGTGGCTCTTTTTGCGCGAAACAGTTCTGTTGCTTCGGAATGGAGCCACGGCTCGCTGGATCAAGTTCCGCCCGGCTTTTCATGGCCGCTGTTGAGCATGAGCCAATCTGACGGCATATTCGAGCTGCCACCCATCTCTCGTGAATATCAGCGGGGAGGGCTTTACCCCGGCTATTTTGTGGCAAGGTTTGATGCCGGAGAGGTAATGGAGAAATTCATCAGGGCGCGCGGAGCTGCAGCAGAGGGCATAATACTGGCATGTACAACCAGGAGTTCAATGAGCGTCAGCTCCATGAGCCAGAACGTGCCTATTGAGATAGCCAACGTAAAACCTTTCACTATGGTGGGATATGGCTATGACCGCCTTGTTGCCACAACTGTTATGCGGGCATCCTCCACTGCCAAGTTGGGCACCGATAGACATCTTCTATGTGAATATGACACGATTCTTACCCTATTCTCTCCGATCTACGCAAGGGGCGTGAAACTTTTCAATCCTTATGGAGCGGTACTGCTTAGAAACGCTCCGACAAAGGATGCGTACCAGGGGGCGGGATACAGCCTTGAGGATCCATTCAAACACCCGGTTGCCTCGCGCACTACCGCCGAGGATCTTTATACTCTTAATGAGTACCGGCTGAACCTTCTTAGAGAGAATAAGATCGGGCAGGAATCACTGGAAGTAATCCACGGGTCTGCTTCTGACCTCAATGACGACGCTAAAACGCAGGAGGATTCAAGCCGGTACATGGGGATGCTTGAGGGATCGTCGTCACTTTCGCGAAGGGTGTACGACCCGCTCGTTGGGGTGATGAATGACCTGGTGACTGCTGTAGTCTTTCTGCTGCTGCTTGCTATCCCCTTTGCTTACAGCATGGAACGGCTTTTAATAGGAACGCCTAACATTTACAGGCAGATCGGCTGGTTTGTATCTTTCTTCCTGGTGACATTCGGGCTTCTTTATCTTGTTAATCCCGCCTTCAAGCTCGCGGCTACGCCTCTGATTATCTTCCTGGCATTTGCGATTATCCTGCTCAGTACACTGGTAATTTTTATTATGACCAGGAAACTCGAAACCGAGATGAAGAAGATGCAGGGTGTCAGCGCTTCTGCGCACAGCATGGATGTATCACGGCTCAGCACCATGACAGCGGCAATTGCAATGGGAATCTCGACAATGCGCAGGCGGCCTCTGCGTACGCTTTTGACGTGTATTACGGTTGTTCTTCTGACATTCACTATTCTGAGTTTCGCGTCTTTTGGAAGCAGTTGGGGCAATCGGCGCACTTATGTGGGACCGATGCGCTATACACCTTCGCGTGTGCTTGTTCATAATCCATTGTGGAATCCAATAAAGGAAGATGTGCATGGCTATCTATCGGGATACTTGAAAGGAACCGCAGAGGTTGTTCCGCGCTACTGGCTTTCCCCTGAGGCCAGCGATATTGCCCAGGCTATTCAAACTGGCGGTTCTGTTGATCGTATCATCTCGACTGAAGACGGAGAGCGAAGCGTTATTATATCGGCAGCCATCGGGATGGATATAAGGGACATCCAGAGACAGCCGCACATCAGGAAAATCCTCGAGCAAGACGCTCAGATTGACCTGCTTAACGACGATGGGGTCGTTTTAGCAGGCAGCGTTAGCAAGAGTTTAGGCTTGTCAAATGAAGACATTGGAAATGCCCGGGTTATGCTGGAAGGGGTGCAGTTCACTTACGCTGGCGCCTTGCCTACAGAGTTCGCTTTTCTGAATTTCATGAACGGGTCAAGCATGATTCCCGTTGACTATAAGGCCTCTGTAAGCCGGGACGCGTTGTCGAAAATTGCGGGCGCTTCCAGCCAGGGCGGTGATTCTCAACAGGGCCAGGCAGCATCGTTCGTGTCATACGCCCTCGACAGCACGGTTATGATTTCTGCGGACAATGCCGCAAAACTTGGCGGAAAGATTCGCGCAATTACTGCATATCCGGAAGATTCCAGGGACACACCGGAGATTGGCGAGAAAATTGCTAAAGTGTCGGGACTGCCTGCGTTCGTAGGAAACAAAGGGGCGGTTCATCGCCTTCTGTTCGGAACTCTTATGGAGGCGAGCGGACTGAAGGATCTTTTCATCCCGGTTTTTCTGGGAGGCCTGATTGTATTTGCCACGATGCTGGGAAGCGTAGCGGACAGGGAAGGCGAGATTTACTCATTCAGCGCGTTGGGGCTTGCGCCGGCTCATATAGCTGGTCTCTTTTTTGCGGAGGCTTCTGTATATGCTGTTGTAGGCGGGATGGGGGGCTATCTGCTCGGCCAGGTAGTAACAGAGGTATTGTCCATGCTCAGCGCACTGGGGTGGTTTTCGGTGCCATCGATGAATTTCAGCTCCATGAATGCGATCGTGACTATCTTCACGGTTATGGCCATTGTGCTTCTTTCGACTGCCTATCCGGCAATTAAAGGGGCACGAGCCGCCAATCCGGGCATACAGCGAACCTGGAATATCAGTTCTCCGGTAGGAGACGTTTACAACATAGCGTTTCCATTCACTGTATCGGAATATGATCTTACCGGCATTGTGAGTTTCCTAGAGGAGCATTTTAATAACTACAGGGACACGTCAGTCGGAGAATTTGCCACTATGGAATGTCGCGTGATCCGGCAGAAGGAAAACGACATGCTCGGAATTGAAGGGTATGTTGCGCTTGCGCCGTTCGACCTGGGCATAGAACAGCGGTTTACTATCCTGAGTCGCTCCAGCGATATAGAGGGAATAGATGAAATTCGGGTTTTTCTCAAACGGGAAAGCGGCGCCTATGGCGACTGGCAGCGAGCCAACAAAGTATTTATCAGCGGTTTACGAAAGCAATTTCTGATATGGCGGACTTTTGGCAAGGAGCTTACCGACCATTATCGGGAAATGACGCATCGTAGATGGGACGAACTTGCGGTAATAAGCAAAACCGATATTGAAAAGCAATTCAGTCAGGAAGAAACCACATGACCAAACAGGATAAAGATGCTGAACAATACAGGGATCTGATGCAGGTGCCTGACAAGTTTGAAGACGGGTTTACTTGGACTTCGCTCTTTGGCGCCCTTTTTGTGGCCCTTCTCATGGTGCCAGGGGCAATGTACATGCAGCTTCTTGCCGGGTTTGGCGTGGGTTCAGCAGCGAGATGGGTAACGGTAATTCTTTTCCTCGAGGTAGCAAGGCGGGCAAACAAGACGCTGAAGAGGCCCGAGGTTTTTGTGTTGTTCTACATGGCAGCCGCCGCCATGGGTGAGCCGTTTTCGGGATTGCTTTGGAATCAGTTTTTTGCCCAGAGCCGGGCTGCGGCAGGAATGGGGATAACACAGACACTGCCGGAATGGTTTGCGCCGACCGACCCGGAAGTGCTTGACAAGCGCAGTTTTCTGCAGATGGAGTGGTTGCCCGCTATCGGGGTGATGCTTTTTCAGGTTGTTGCATCAAGGATTAACTACTCGTTTCTCAGTTACGGGTTGTTCAGAATGGCCAGCGACGTCGAAAAACTGCCATTTCCAATGGCCCCCATAGGAGCGCAGGGGATTATGGCTCTGGTAGAGCAACAGAGCGAAGAGGGCAAAGAGGGCAAGAAGAAGAAGGCACAGGGCCTCGAAAGCAAGGAAAGCTGGCGATGGCGTGTTTTCAGTATAGGCGGTGTTTTAGGTCTTGGCTTTGGCGCGATATATATGGGGCTTCCGGCTGTATCGGGAGCTTTGCTGGGAGAAACCATTCAGATATTGCCTATTCCGTTTGTTGACTGGACCCAGAAGACCGGCGAGTTTCTGCCTGCGGCGGCAACAGGAATAAGCTTGAACATGGCGCAGCTTCTTGTCGGTATGGTTCTGCCTTTCACCGCCATGGTGGGCAGTTTTGTAGGACACATGTTTACACTTGTTATTAACCCTACGCTTTATCATTTTGATATCCTCAAGAGCTGGGAATTGGGCGATGATACTGTTCAGACGGTTTTCAAGTGCAATATAGATTTTTATTTCAGCTTTGTTATCGGCACGAGCATAGCGGTTGCGGTGGTGGGCATCTACAGAACAGTTAAAGGCGTAAGGGCCAAGATGGCTGAACGCAAAAAAATGCAGGAAGTAAGCAGTAAAAGAATAGATGATATTCCGGAAGGACGCGGCGATGTTCCAGTATGGGTGTTAGTGGCAGTGTACATCACTACATCAACCATCTATGTGCTGCTCAGCGGATGGCTTATCAACTGGCATACCGGTGTGATGGTTGTGTTGATTTTCTTCGCCTTGTTTTATTCTCCTGCATTGAGTTATGTTACTGCGCGGCTCGAAGGTATGGCAGGTCAAGTTGTGCAGATTCCCTACGCAAAGGAAGCGGCTTTTATTTTATCCGGGTACACGGGCGATGTGAAGGTTTGGTTTTTACCGATCCCCCGCATGGATTTCGGCGAGCGCACCGTGTTCTGGCGTCAGGCTGAACTTACAGGAACAAGATTCCGTTCAATCTGGAAGGCTGATATCATACTGATACCTATCATCCTGATTTCCTCAATGGTATTTGCCCAGTTTATCTGGTCGTTGAATCCGATTCCCGGGCCGCAATATCCATATGCTGAACGGATGTGGGAACTACAGGCCGGTAACCAGTCAATCATCTATTCCGCGACACTTGGGCGATACAGCACTTTTGAACAGGCATTCCGTCCTGACTATCTACTGAGTGGCGCATTGGTTTGTTTCGGACTATTCTTTGGTCTGAACGCTCTGGCTGTGCCAAGTATGGCTTTTTACGGCTTCATACGGGGATTAAATCAGACGTTTCCTCATGTGGTGGTGACCCAGTTTATAGGCGCCCTCATAGGCCGGTACTATTTCCAGAGAAAGATGGGATTAAAATGGAGAGAATACGTCCCGGTTGTTATGGCCGGCTTCTCTTGCGGGATGGGACTGATAACAGTTTTCGGGGTCGGGATTAATTTTCTTTCGAAAGCGGTTATCAAAATACCGTTCTAGCTTGAACTCCTTTTTGGATCCGCGAAATGTACTGAAGTTAATAACGTATATGAACGAAAAGCGCGCTGACGCGTATTTCGGGGAATGGCAAGGGTTTGGCTAAGCCCTCGTCGAATAACAGAAGGCTGGCAATAGAGGCAGAAATGGTAGATAAGCAACAAGTTTCATCACAGGAAGTTATCGTGGAATGCGAGAACCTGAGCAAGGTCTATACCATGGGCGGACAGCAGATCTACGCGTTGCGGAATATGGACTTCAAGGTGTTTAAAGGAGAATACCTTTCGGTCATGGGCCCCAGCGGTTCCGGAAAAAGCACGCTTTTTAATATGATAGGCGCCTTGGATAAACCTTCCTCAGGCAAGGTCAGAATTGGACAGGTTGACCTTACAAGCCAGACGAGCAGGCAGCTGGCCTATTTTCGCAACCATCATATCGGGTATATTTTCCAGGCGTTTAATCTGATTTTGTCTTTAACAGCTCGACGGAATGTTATGCTGCCGCTGATATTTTCCGGCATGACGAACGATGAAGCCGATACCAGGGCCGCAGAAGTTCTTAGTTCGGTGGGCCTTGGGGATAGATTGGATCACCGTCCTTCGGAGCTTTCAGGCGGACAGCAACAGCGTGTGGCGATTGCCAGGGGACTTGCAATGAATCCCACTATAATGCTGGCCGATGAGCCAACAGCCAACCTGGATCTTGACACCGGCGCCGAAATTATCGACATCTTGAAGGAATGTTCCAGAAAATACGAAACCACGGTGATTACAGCGACTCACGATCAGAAGATGCTGGCCACCTCTGACAGGATTTTATGGATCAAGGACGGTGGCATTGACCGGCTTGAACGGCGTGAAAACGTAAATATCCGTATAGGCAGCATAAAACACTGACGAAAGGTCCTATCCTGATCTATTTACGCGCCGAGTTTGCCGCAGCTACGAGTCGCAATGAATTGCCTGTCGTGGCGCTTCCCCGGAGCTGTGGTTAAATATCGATTACCACTTGTCTGGCTGTTACCATGAATAGATCAGGCTATAGCCACACTGTCTGCCTGATTTTTTCATCAGCCAGCCTTGATTTGGCCAGATCCATGGCATATTCACGGAAAGTTTTGCCTGAATTTTCAGTGTCTGAGGCCATTCGCTCGAAGATCTCTCGAACGTTTGCAGATACTGTTCTGTAGACGAGTTCCTCGAGATAAACTCGCCCCTTATCTCCGCCGCCGAGGACTTTACGCCTGTATTCGGGGTCGGCGTCCATTTTCAGTTCTACAGCGCAGCCTATCACACCTCCGGCATTTACAATCCAGTCAGTAAGGCAGAGGGCGTCTTTGCGTTGATTAAGATAATATTCGATGACGCCGTGAGCGGGGTTGTTAGCGCCCTCGAGTATCACCTTTGCCTGGATATTGTCCGCGTTTTCGCACGTTATCGCGTTTGGCCGGGCTGCAGGGACAAGAACATCGCAAGGCATTTCGAGGAGCCTGTCAAGGTTGACGGGAGGAAAATCCTGATCCATCTTTCCCTCATAGAGGGCCATTCCTCCTGGCTTGTCAAATATTGCCTCAATAGCGTCGAGATTAAGTCCTTCGGCATTGTAAATGCCCCGGTTAATATCGCTGGCGCCAACAATTACAGCTCCTTTGGAAGCCAGTTTACGGGCAATGTGCAGCCCGACGTTACCGACTCCCTGTACGATTACCCTGGCGCCCTCGATGCTGAAGTTGTCCATATATTTCTCGGCGACTTGCGCGGCCGCAAAAAGACCGTGGGCGGTAATGCCCCATTCGTCTATGGGCAGTCCTCCTTTCTCGGGCGGGCGGCCAACGCCTCCTCTGCCGTGTCCTTTTCTTCCGGACAATT
>CAZIXB010000028.1:0-15142 GCA_964543205.1 uncultured Victivallales bacterium | reverse complement strand
GAAAAGCAGACACATCGGGAACATTGATGGTCTGGAACTGTTTCAATCTGCTCATGAACCATTGAAGTGATGCGCATGGAAATCTTCCTGAATCAAGGCGCGGCGGGGGAACTTCCGGCGCAGACCACTCGTGGGTATTGGCCATGAATTCCAGCTTTTCATCAAACTGAAAAACATACGCGCGATCGGCTCCGGCAAACCCTGCCAGATCGGCCAGCGCATTATCAATGCGCCGCTCTACTGAATCCATCGGAACGTTTATGAATTCATGCGAAAGGCTCGAAACCAGTTTTTCAAAATGCAGCCTGTATTCCAACTCTTCTTCAGAAAGTCTGCGCGCTGTTATGTCCTCGTGCGACAATACAAGTCTAACTCCCATCCTTGAAATAAAACGGGTTCCAGTTAACCTGAACCAGCGGCGTTTGTCAGGACTATGGCAGGGATACTCAAGGTCGAATGATTCGGTTTTGCCGCTGAGCAAATTCGTGATTTCCCGGGCGGTTTCTGCGGCCTTTTCAGATGATCTTCCGGAAGCTTTTTCTGTTATCTTTAGATAGTTTGTACCCAGGCCGTATTGTTCCCATGCAAGATTATTTCTATCTGCAAAGTCACGCCAGGCCTTATTGACGGCAATTATTGAGCCGGTCTCGTCGGTAATGGTGATGTGGTTTTTCAGCGAATCTATGGTTAGTTGCCAGAATTTTCGCAGGTTCTGTTCCTTCTTATCGGCCAGCTTTCGATCGGTAATATCGTAATAGTGTTCGATGCGTCCGCCGGCATAAGGCCCGCTGCGGATTGGCTGGCTGCGATGTTCAAGCCACCTTTCATTCCGGTTTTTGTCTTCGAGCACATGGCATTCGAAAGTCTTATTGTAAAGATTTCGCGAATATATCTGATGGAGCAGGTGGGCAAAATTCTCGCCGTCTTCAACTATATGCTTGATTTTCTCGTCGATAAGTCTTCGCTTGTCTATGCCAAGAGAAGTTTTACGGTCAAGGTCGAAGTACTCGCTCATTGCCCGGTTGATCCATGCGATTCGAAAGCGCGAGTCAAGAATGCAGACGCCTACCGTTGAATTATCCAGTACATCGTCCGTCAGGGAGCGGTATCTTTCCTCGCTTTCAACCAGCGCGTTTTCAGCCTGTATCTTGTCAAAGGCAAGCACAAGGTCCCTGGCAACTTCTTCAAGCAGGCTCTTTTCTCTTTCGCCCGGTTCGATTCCTTCCTGCATATGGATATGAATAATGCCGATGGCCTCGCCGTCTTTCATCATTGGCGCAGCTATTGATATGCACTTGTCGGCGGACGCCCTGTGCGGGCAGACTAAGCATTCTGATCTCCTGCCTCTGGCAACGCAGATATTTCGGGCCCTCACGGCGCTTCTTATGCAGGCAGGGGCTGAGCCGCGGCCTTCGGGAGATATGATCCATGAAGGCGAAGAGGCCTCGCTGCCGCATTTTTCCAATGGCACGATCTGACCCAACTCCTTTGATTTGACGGCTATGGTGCAGCCCTGGTAATGAGCTGTTTCGAACAGCGCCCTGCATGCTTGCTGCATTAGCGGAATAAGTTCTTTTTCCTGGACAATGATCTGGTTTATATTCCTGATAGTGTTGGAAAGTTCGTGGAGGCGCCTTATATGCCTTTCGGTTTCATTCTTTTCGGTGACATCCCGGATGCAACCCTGGAATCCTGTGATTTCGCCATTTTCGCCAATAACAGGCACCGATGTTATCAGCGTTTCGATAAGCGCTCCGTCTTTTCTTCTCAGCTTAACGGGGTGTTCTTCCAAAAGGCCTTTTTCGGCGATCAGCCGCAGGTGTTCTTCTCTTTCCGCCGGATTCGCGTAAAACTCGCCGACGCTTACATTGCTGAGTTCCGCGGCGCTGGAATATCCGAGCATTTTCACCATTGCCTCGTTCATGTCCAGCCACTCTCCGCCTCTTGTGGTAATAAAAAGGGCGTCGCGGGAAGTGCGGAAGAAGTTCAGATATCTCTGTTCCGACTGCTTCAGTTTTCTGCTGAGATCTTTACGTAGAGCCATTTTTTCACATTCCCATCGCAAGCTGCTTTAATTCAATATATTATCGGCAAGTCTCTCGTCTTTCAATGAATTAAACCGCATATCTCACGGAATTTCGTAGCGAGAGCGTGGAGAGGGCAGATCCGGAGACCAGTTGCCTGTTGTGGCCGGGCACGGTGAAGTGTTATGATTGAGGTGATGAAAATTGCCGCAAAAAAAGCTGTTGAACTGGCGGAAGGATTGCTTTGTGCCGGGGTGACCTGCGCCAAACCGTTTGGGGCAGGGAAGTTTTCAGAGGTCTTTATTGTGGAATCTGGCGGCAGGCAATACGTGCTCAGGGTTGCTCCGCCGGAAAGTATGCTGCAGCTGTTCTATGAGCGGCGGATGATGCGGCAGGAACCGGCAATTCATGAGAAGCTTCTTGAGGGAACAGGCGTTCCGGCGCCCCGGATCATAGCCTGTGATTTCGGGAGGACGCATATTAACCGGGACTATCTGATCATGCCGCGGCTGCCCGGGGCGCCATTGAGCGAAGCCGGGCTTTCCGGCGCGGCCTATGACCGCGCGCTGAAAGAGTGGGGCGGCTATGTCCGCGAGATTCACAGTTTGAAGGCAGATGATAATCTTTTCGGCTACCTGGGCGCTCATAATTGTATGAAGCCACAGCGGACGTGGCGCGATGCGTTCCTGGTTATGTGCGGCAAGTTGCTTGATGACATTGTCCGGTGCGGCGTATACGACCCTGAGACGGCGGATTCGGCAATGAATCTACTTAGGGATAATGCCGGAGTTTTTGACGCTTGCAAGGAATCCAGGCTTTGTCATGGAGACCTGTGGATTACGAACCTTCTTGTGGATCGTGAAGGCCGGGTCACGGGAGTTCTTGATTTTGATCGCGCCTGCTGGGGCGACGTGGAATGGGATATGGCCATTGCGGAATATTGCGGGATAACCCGCCCGGCCTTTTTTGAGGGATACGGACGGTCTGTGGAGACCAGCCGCGGCGAAGCTGCCGTGCGGAGATTTTTCTACCTTCTTTATGAACACCAGAAGTACATTGTTATTTCCATGAGTTCGCGTCGAAATAATCCGGATCGAGCCGGGCTGTATGCGCAGGAAAGCCTTGCCGCCATGGACAATTTCAGAAAGAGCGGCCTGCCGCGGTTTTGAACAAAGGTGATTAAAGTTGCTTTGATAGCCCGGCTCAATTAGCCTTTGGGTTTTGTTTATACAGAGGAATTGAGAAAAGGAGAATCAATGTCTGTTAGAGTCAGGTTTGCGCCGAGCCCTACGGGGAATGTTCATATCGGCAATATACGCACTGCGATATTCAACTGGTTGTTTGCGCGCCATGAGGGGGGAATGTTTCTGTTGAGGATCGAAGATACCGACAGGGAAAGATCGACGCCCGAAGCGCTGGAGACTGTGCTTAAGGCCATGGACTGGCTGGGCCTGGACTTTGATGAAGAGCCCTTGTATCAATCCCGCAGGACGCAAGCTCATCTTGAAGCCGCCGACCTGTTGCTGGCCAATGGCCATGCATACAAGGAACAGCGCGGCGGAGACCGGCCTGGGGAGGTAGTGGTTTTCCGCATGCCCGGTGAGGCAGTTTCTTTTGAGGATGAAATCAAGGGAACGCTACGCAAAGAAGCCGTGGATATGAAAGACTTTGTGATAGTCCGTTCCAACGGCACGCCCGTATTTCACCTTGCCAATGTGGTCGATGATATTGCCATGGGCATTACCCACGTGATACGGGGGGATGACCACATAGAGAACACTTATCGTCATGCGGCGCTGTACAGAGCGCTGGGCAGTTCGGCGCCGCGCTTTGCCCATCTTCCGATGATAGTCAACCAGCAGGGAAAGCCGTATTCCAAAAGAGATGGCGCCGCGTTTGTGGGCGATTTCCGCTCGCGCGGTTATCTGCCCGAAGCTATCTTCAACTACCTTGCGCTGCTCGGATGGTCGCCGGGAGATGACAGGGAGAAGATGACCCGGGAGGAGATGATAGAAGCCTTTACTCTGGACCGGGTCAAGAGCGGCGCCGCGCAGATGGATTTGAAGAAACTGACCCACTTGAACTGGCAGTATCTTTCCGAGTTGGATCTGGAAGACTTTGTTAATTACGCGCGTTCGGCGGTTGAGGAGCAGCCCTGGGGCAGGGAGCTTGACGGGAGCTATTTCCGGGAAGTGTGCGGGCTTATGCAGTCGCGAGTCAATACTTATGAAGACATAGCCATGTGGAAATACTTTTTCAGCGGCGAACTTGACTATGACGAAAAGGCCGTACGGAAGAAGTTGAAAAAAGAGGGGGTCAAAGAAGCGCTGGCTATGTTGCGCCCGAAGCTTTTGCAGGTTGAATTTGACCCCGCGGGCATTGAAAAAGCCATACACGAAGTCGAGGACTCCATGGGAATAAATCAGGGGAAATTGAATCTGCCTATACGCATTGCCGTAACCGGGATATCCCGCGGCGCGGGCATTTACGAGACAATGGCTTTGCTGGGCAGGCAAAGCGTGTTGAATAGGCTTGAGTATGCGGAGAAAGTGATTTTAAGCGGAGAGTGAACAGGCCGGCAGCCGGGAGTTGATTATGGATTCAGGACAAGTTGATTTTATACGCGAGATAATTGAAAAAGATAACGCATCCGGGAAATACGAAGGCAGAGTGGAAACTCGATTTCCGCCTGAGCCAAACGGCTATCTGCATCTTGGCCATGCCAAGTCAATATGCCTGAACTTCGGTGTTGCCGGGCAATACAGCGGGAAGTGCCATTTGCGCTTTGATGACAGCAATCCGGAAGCCGAGGAGCAGGAATATGTCGACTCGATAAAGGAAGATGTTGCGTGGCTCGGCTTTGATTGGGGCAACGATCTTTACTTTGCATCCGATTACTTTGACCGGTTGTATGATCTTGCTGTTGAACTTATAAAGAAGGACAAGGCCTATGTGTGCGAGCTGGGCACAGAGGAATTCAAGGAATATCGAGGTGTGCCGGGCCGTCCGGGCAGGGCAAGCCCTTCGCGCAACCGTCCAGTAGAAGAGAGCCTTGACCTTTTTGCGCGCATGAAAAACGGTGAATTCGAGGAAGGCCGGTATGTTCTTCGCGCTAAGATTGATATGGGCTCGCCAAACCTGCACATGCGCGATCCGGTTCTTTACCGGATAAAAAAGGTTGAACACCACAGAACTGGAGGCAAATGGGTCATCTATCCCACTTATGACATTACCCACTGTGTTTCCGACTCACTTGAGAGAATAACTCACTCGCTATGCACTCTTGAATTTGAGGTGCACAGGCCGCTGTACGACTGGCTGCTTCATCAGCTTGAACTGTTCCATCCTCAGCAGATCGAGTTTGCCAGGCTGAATCTCACCTACACTGTCATGAGCAAGCGCAAACTCCTTGAGCTTGTCAGGGAGGGGCGCGTATCCGGATGGGACGATCCAAGGTTGCCCACGATAAGGGGCATAAGGAGACGGGGTTATACCCCTGCTTCCATCAGGCAGTTCTGTTCAAAGGTAGGAGTGACAAAGGTAAACAGTCTTACCGACGCCGCTCTCCTGGAATACTGTATTCGCGAGGAGCTCAACAGGGTGGCTCCGCGCGCAATGGCCGTGTTTGACCCTGTCAAACTTGTTATCGAGAACTATCCCGAAGGCGCGGAAGAGATGCTCGAAGCGGTTAATAACCCGGAAGACGAATCCATGGGGACAAGGAATGTTCCTTTTTCAAGGGAACTCTACATTGAGCGGGGAGATTTCATGGAGGAGCCTCCGCGCAAATATTACCGGCTTGCGCCGGGGCGGGAAGTACGGCTCAGGTATGGGTATTACGTTACCTGCACGGGCGTGAAAAAGGACGATGACGGCAGGGTGCGGGAAGTCTATTGCACATATGATCCAGAGACCCGGGGCGGTTTTTCGCCTGACGGGCGAAAAGTCCGCGGGACGATACACTGGGTCTGCGCAGGGCATTGCGCCGAAGCCAGTGTAAGATTATACGATCGGCTTTTTTCAAAAGAGCGGCCCGACGAGACGGAAGAAGGCCAGGATTTTAAACAGTTTCTGAATCCCGATTCGTTACACACAGTCAAAGCCATGATTGAGCCCTGCCTGGGCAATGCAAAAGGCTCAGAGCGCTATCAATTTGAAAGAAAAGGATACTTTTTTGTGGATCCGGTGGATTCCAGGCCGGGAAAGCCGGTTTTCAACCGCATTGTGCCTCTGCGCGACACATGGGCGAAGAAGCAGAAGCAGAAGCAGCAGAAGAAAAAATAGCGCCCCAGAGGTATTATCGCTGATGAGCAAACGTGTTGTAGCAATAGTAGGCAGGCCCAATGTCGGCAAGTCGGCTCTGTTTAACTCCATCGCGGGAAGGCGCATTGCCATTGTGCATTCTCAGAGCGGGGTTACCCGCGACAGGCTTATGCGGGAAGTGCATTGGCAGGAAAGGGTTTTCGACCTTGTTGATACAGGCGGACTTTGTCTTCCGGACAGCCGCCAGAACGCTGATGTCATTGAGTCGGCCATACGCGAACAGGTTGGCGCGGCCCTTGAAGACGCTGTAGCGGTGATTCTGGTAGCCGACGCCACTGCCGGGATTACTCCGCTTGATGAAGATGTTGCCGCAATGTTAAGAGGCAAAGGCCTGGCAGTAATTGTTGCCGCAAATAAGTGCGATTCCCCGGAGCGGGATGTGTTGTCGGCTGATTTTGAGAGACTTGGATTTCCTGTTTTTCCTGTTTCCGCCCTGCAGAACCGCGGGCTTGAGGCGTTGATGCAGCCGGCGCTTGAAGAGCTTCCGGATATTTCTGTTGCTCCGGATGTTGATCCTGTATACGTAGCCGTTGTTGGTCGGCCGAATGTCGGTAAATCTTCCTATCTGAACAGGCTTTTAAGAAGCAACCGTGTGATTGTTTCAGACCAGGCCGGGACCACCCGCGACAGTGTGGATATTGCCTTTGAAGTCGGATCCGGAGACAGCGCCAGGCATTATGTTTTGATTGATACCGCCGGAATGAAGAAGAGAAGCAAGGTCAAGACTGCTGTTGAAAAATACGGCATGATGCGCGCCGGCCAGAGCATCCGTCGGTGCGATCTCGCCGTGCTGTTGCTGGACGCCGCGCAGGGTCCTACTGCGCAGGATAAAAAGATTGCCTCGGAAATTCAGGAGAGACAAAAAGGATGCATAGTTGCCGTTAATAAGTGGGACCTGTCCGAGGATGTGACTCAACGTGAATATGCGGCGGCCGCAAAGAAAGCTTTGCCGTTTCTTTCTTACTGTCCCCTGATTTTTCTTTCTGCAAAGTCGGGATATAACATAAGAAGAAGCATCGACGCTATCGACTATGTTGCCGGCCAGGTAAGGGAGAAGCTGCCTACAGGGGCGCTTAACAAAGCTTTGCATGATGCCCAGGGCAGGACATCTCCGCCATCGGTTCGCGGGAAACAGTTTAAAATTTACTATGCAGTGCAGACTGGCGTTCAGCCGGTGAGTATTAGACTCTTTGTGAATGATCCTGCGCTGATGGTCAGGGCTTATGAATCGTATCTTGTTCGCTCCCTCCGTGAGAACTTTGGCCTGGAAGGAGCCCCCGTTAAGCTTCAAGCCGTTCCGAGAAGAGAGAAAAGACGCTGAAAACCAGGTGTTTTAGCCGATAATTCGGAATCTTCAGGCGCACTAACAGCGCTCTGAACCGTTTCTGCTCGAAAAAGTGTGAGATATGCGGGTCATTCGTCCATGAATATTTGTGATTGTTTACTTTTTTGGTTTTGCCGGTTAAGGGCGACCGTGATACGATTTTTTTTGAATTCGAGTCTTTTGGCTTGTATCTCACTATATATGGTGTAAAAGTTCTTAATCGAAGTGTTACAGTAGTATATATTGTGGTTAACATTATTTCTCCGGGGGTGTAGTTATGCTTGATATTCGTGAATCTGCAGAAGTTGTTAAGGAAACCGCCGAAGGAAGACCTAAGACTGATAGAAAGAAACCGTCTCGATCCGGTAACAAGGCCGGGGCTAAAACTCGGGGTGAAGCTCTCGAATTTCCCAGGATAATGAGTGCGGGCGGCGATCCGTTCGACAGTTGTGAATGGGAGCAGAGGGTTACTTCAATAACCGATGACACCGGGAAAGTGGTTTTTGAGCAGAAAGATGTGGATGTGCCCAAACAGTGGTCTGCGCTTGCCGCTAATGTTGCGGCTTCGAAGTATTTTTACGGGGGCCTGGACACTGGCGACCGTGAAAATTCCATCCGCCAGCTTATAAACCGGGTAGCTCGCACAATAAGCGACTGGGGAGCAGGCGCGGGTTATTTCAAGAGCGCCAAAGATGCCGAGAATTTCTATAACGAATTGAGTTACGCCTGCCTGCATCAATACGGATTGTTTAACAGTCCGGTATGGTTCAACGTGGGTTTGTATCACATCTATGGCCGATCTTCGCCTTCTCGAGCATGTTTTGCGTGGGATTCGGAAAAAGGCCGTATTTCCCAGGTGGAAGACGCATACAGGCATCCCCAATCTTCGGCGTGTTTCATACAGGGTGTTGAGGACACGATGGAAGACATCATGCGTCTTGCCGGATGTGAAGCAATGCTGTTCAAATACGGGTCCGGCACTGGAACGGATCTAAGCACTTTAAGGAGCAGCAAAGAGAAGCTTTCCGGGGGCGGAACGCCATCCGGGCCTTTGAGCTTTATGCGGGTATTCGACCAGATTGCAGGGGTTATCAAATCCGGCGGAAAGACCCGCCGGGCCGCCAAGATGCAGAGCCTGAAAGTTACGCATCCTGACATAGAGGATTTTATAAACTGCAAAACCAGAGAGGAAAAGAAAGCCTGGGCCCTGATTGAACAAGGTTATGACGGGGCTTTCGGAGGAGAGGCCTATGAGTCGGTCATGTACCAGAACGCCAACACTTCGGTAAGGGTAACCGATGAGTTTATGCGCGCGGTTGAGAATGACGACAGCTTTGAGACCAGGGCGGTTCAGACCGGTGAAACTGTCGACACGCTGAAAGCTCGCGAGGTCATGCGCAAAATCGCGGAAGGGACGCACGTCTGTGGAGACCCCGGAGTCCAGTATGACACTACAATCAACCGGTGGCACACGTGCAGGAAGTCCGGCCCGATCAACGCGAGCAATCCATGTTCTGAATTCATGTTTGTGGATGACAGCGCTTGCAATCTGGCTTCGATAAACCTGATGAAGTTTGTTGATGAGTCCGGTTATTTTGACATTGATCTTTTTGAGCATGTTGTGCGTCTTTTTATTATTGCGCAGGACATAATAGTTGATGGGTCCAGTTACCCCACCGAACAGATTGCCGCGAATTCGCACCGGTTCAGGCCCCTGGGCCTTGGCTACGCTAATCTTGGCGCGTTGATTATGCGCATGGGTTTGCCTTACGACGATGAAGAAGGCCGGGCCCTTGCGGCAAGCATTACAGCTCTAATGACCGGCGCGGCATATTCGGCATCCCAGGAGATGGCCCGGGTGAAGGGTTCGTTTGACGAATACGAGAAAAACAAGGAACCCATGGGCGAAGTTATCAGGATGCATCATGAGGCTCTTGATGAAATAGATACCGGGCTGTGTCCGCCTTATCTCGTGCGGCGCGCCAGGGAGAGATGGGACGATGTCCTTGAAAAATCCGACGAAACAGGCTTTAGAAATTCGCAGGTCACATTGCTGGCCCCGACAGGCACCATAGGATTTGTAATGGACTGCGACACAACCGGCGTGGAACCCGATATTGCGCTTGTCAAGTACAAGCAGCTTGCGGGCGGCGGGATGCTGAAAATCGTCAACAAGACAGTAAGACCCGCGCTGGCCAGGCTGGACTACACGGACGACCAGATAGAGGCGATAATAAAATACATAGACGAGAACGAGACTATTGAAGGGGCACCTTGTCTTGATAACGAGCATTTGAAGGTGTTTGACTGCGCATTCAAGCCGAGAAACGGGCGGCGTTATATCGAGTACAAGGCGCACCTGCGGATGATGGCCGCTGTTCAACCGTTCCTCTCGGGGGCAATCAGCAAAACTGTCAACATGCCGCATGACGCTTCTGTCAATGATATCATACAAACCTATATCGATGGGTGGAAGATGGGCCTTAAGGCGGTGGCGATATATCGCGACGGTTCAAAAAAGACTCAGCCGATGAATGTTGGCAAAGAAGAAAAAAAAGCGACATCGGAGGCCAACGTCACCCCCACTCCGCTCCGGCGCAGGCTCCCGCTTACCCGGCAGTCTATAACCCATAAATTTGAAGTTGCCGGCCATGAAGGCTACTTGACAGTTGGCATGTATGAGGATGGGGCTCCGGGCGAGGTTTTTATTACCATGGCCAAAGAGGGAAGCACTGTAGGCGGGACCATGGATGCGTTTGGAACGGCAATATCTCTTTGCCTGCAGTATGGCGTTCCAGTCCAGGAACTTTGCCAGAAATTTGCTCACAGCCGCTTTGAGCCGAGCGGTTTCACAAAGAATCCTGACATACCTATTGCCAAGTCGATCGTGGATTATATTTTCCGGTGGCTGGATGCCACCTTCCCGGGAGGAAAGGCCGACCAGGTCTTGCCTCCTGGTTCGGTAGACAGTTCCGCAGCCAATCAACGGGTTCTTTCGGAAGGTGATGGTCAAGCTTCCATTATGACTGCATCAATGATAGAGCAGGAACAGCAACGCGTGGACGGACAGTTTGAGCATTTCCAGGAAGATGCCCCGACTTGCGATGTCTGCGGCTCTATTACAGTTCGCAACGGGGCATGTTATCGATGTTATAACTGCGGCAACTCCATGGGGTGTTCGTAAGCCTTTTATGAAGCTTATTAACGGAACAGTTGTGGAGCACAGAAGCCGGGGTCCGGATTACAGGGAGCTTGTTTTTCTTGTGCCGGAGATTGCCGCCGAAGCAAATCCCGGGCAATTTATTCATCTTAAAGCGCCGCGATTAAGCAATGCTGTATTGCGCCGTCCTTTCAGTATATACAAGGTTTCCGGCGACGGACTGCTTTCTATCATTTATAAAATGGTAGGCAGGGGCACTAAAGCTCTGGGCAGCGTCTCTAAGGACGAACAGGTAAGCCTGCTGGGGCCCCTTGGAAACGGATTCCCCATGCCGCCTGCTGAAACTTTTCCGGCGCTTGCCGGGGGCGGCTACGGCATTGCGCCGCTGGTGTTCCTTGCAAAACGCTCAGGAAGTCGTGGAGCCGCGTTCATAGGCGCCGCGACGGCCGATGACGTGCTGTGTTCTAAAGAACTGGAGGCAATGGGTTGGGAAGTAAAAGTGGCTACCGAGGATGGCTCGAATGGAAGGAAGGGCCTTGTCACTGATGTTTTTGATGAATGGGCAGAGTCCTTGCCTGGGCGCAGTGTGCCTGAAATATATGCCTGCGGTCCTGACGGGATGCTCAAGGCCATCGGGAGCAGGGCCCGCAACAATGGCTGGAAGGCGTGGTTGTCCCTTGACCGTCATATGGGTTGCGGGCTGGGGGCTTGTCTTGCTTGTGTGCAGAAGATTCGATTAAGTGATGGCAGCCAGGCTTTACGCAGAGTATGCAAAGACGGGCCGGTTTTTGAAGCCGGAGAAGTAGTCTGGGATTGAATTATTGAGATGCGCTTTCTTCCGCGGGGGCAGCGGTTGCGGACGTCTGGAAGGAATTTATGGGCAAAGTGGATTTGACAGTTCAAATTGGCCGGATGAAGATGAAAAATCCCATCATGGTCGCTTCGGGCACTTTCGGCTATGGGCAGGAATATGCCCCGGTAGTGGATGTCGACAGGCTGGGGGCCATTGTAACAAAGGGTGTAGGCGTTAAGGAATGGCAGGGAAACGCTTATCCGCGGCTGATCGAGACTCCCTGCGGATTACTGAACGCTGTCGGACTTCAGAATCCGGGGGTAGAATATTTTATTGAAAATTATATGCCGTTTCTGCAGGAGTGCGATGCCTGTGTTCTGGTTAATGTATGGGGAAGAACGGTGAGCGAGTATGTGGACGTTGCTTCGCGTCTTGACGGGGTTCGGGGCGTTGACGGGATAGAGCTGAACGTGTCCTGCCCGAATATTAAAGAAGGGGGGATGGCTTTTGGCGCTGACCCTGACATGTTGAGAACCGTGGTTCGAAAGGTCCGGGAAAGGGTTGACGCCACCTTAGTGGTAAAGCTCTCTCCGAATGTTTCAGATATTGGTCTTGTTGCCAGGGTTTGCGAGGAAGAAGGGGCTGAAGCGGTATCATTGATTAACTCCATACCTGCAATGGTTATAGACACGAAAACCAGGAAACCGGCGCTTTCCAATATTGTCGGCGGACTTTCCGGGCCCGCCATTCACCCTATAGCCACAAGGATGGTATGGCAGGCTTCACAGGCGGTGGATATTCCTTTAATAGGCATGGGCGGTGTCACCGGATGGGAATCTGCAATCGAGATGATTCTCGCAGGGGCTTCGGCTGTTGCGATAGGGTCCGCTAACTTTGCCGATCCGGAAGTCGCTGTTTCCTCCGTGGAAGGCATACGTGAATACATGGAGCGCCATGGTTTCGGGTCGGTATCGGATCTGTGCGGGGCCATGTTGTCATGAAGCGCAGACGCCTTTTCATTTTTTCTGGTCTGCTGGCTTTCGGCCTTTGTGCGGTAACCTGGATTTTCTGGTTTCCTTATGCTCCGGGAATCGTTTACCGGGTCATTCCCAACCACGCCGCTTTTGTAAGTTGCCACGATGATCTTGCCGGACGATGGCGGTTACTGCTGGACAACCCTGTTGTTGAGACCGGCTTGAGGTTTGCCGGGCTCGCAGATGAACGCCGGTTTTTCGAGTCTGAACCTGGCATTGATGAGCTGTTGCAACTTGTGGCGGGGAAACGGACGGTAATAGCTTTTGTTCCCTCCCTTGGCGGCCGGCCTGCCTGGATTCTTGCAAGCTGGATGGGCGGTTACACCCAGTTTCTAAGATGGCTACCGCACGCCAGGGGAGTTGATGGAATGCGCTTTGAACGGGAGAGGATTGAAGGCGGCCACAGCATCTGGAGGATTGAAAAGAGAGGAGAGGGTTCTCGCGGGTTTCTTTCCGCTGCCGCGGTGGACGGAGTTTTTGTGGTTTGTCTGTCGCGCGACCCGAATGCAGTCAGACACCTGGTCCACTATTCGGAAGTACAGCCCGGGAAAGGCAATGACTTCTGGCTGGATATGATTGGCGATGGCGAAGCTGAGGATTCAGGATGGGTCGCGCCCCGGATTACAGGCGCGGCTGCGGCAGGAATCGGAGGCATAAGCTACTCGGCTCCAGTTATTAGCGATGACTCACTGGTTGCGGAGGCGGAAGTGTTTTCCATGTATGCTGGGGCCATCAAATCACTCCAGGGTTCCCGGTTGACATTGAAACACCGCGCTCAATTCGCGGAAGTTTCAAAAATGCTTGGCCGATCCCCCTCAGCATTGATGGTTTGTCCATGGGCAATTCCCAGAGCCGTTATCGGGATGCTGGTTGGAGAGGAAACCCCGGCTATGGAAATCATCAGACGTTATGGCGGTGAGGACGGGTTGTTTTTCCTTGCCTTCATGAGTGAAGAGTATGGCGGGAAAGCAAACGATTTTTCGGTGCCGGCGGTAACTGCGGGCATCTATATTGATGATGGCCCCGGTGTAATCGAAGAGATAGACGGTGTTATCGACATATTGAACGCTCAATACGGAATGGCCTTATTGCCTCGAAGGATTGAACTTGCCGGGACCAATGCCGTTTTGCTTGATAACACTAAGCCAGGACTTTACGGAAATCTGCAGCATGATGAGAAGCCGGTAATGCTTCAGGCAAACAAGTGGCTGCTGTTTTCGTCCAGTTCAGCAAGTCTTTCTGCTGTTCTGAATGAGACTGAAGCGGCAGATGCTGCCGGGCCTTTTCTTACACTCAATGAACTGTCAGAAAAGAAGGTCTTTACTGAAGAAAACAAGGTCTTTGCAGGCAAGATAAATGTTGCAGGAACACTTTCGGGTTTAAGGGACGGCTTTGCAACTGCATATCTGCATTTGACCAACACGGATTCTGAAAAGGCGGACAAAGCCAGGCATCTTCTTGCGAAGGCCCAATACATCGGGGCTTTGACAGAACGCCTGGAAAGCGCGATCTTCCATGCTTCGCCGCAGGCAGACAGTTTTAAAGTCGGACTTGAAGTCAAGGGAAAGAAACGGGACCGTAATAGTCTGGTTGCGCGCAGATCAGAGCTTTCCTGCTCGACCTGCTTTTCAGTGGGGGATTGAGAAAAAAGCATGAGATCCGCGAACAGGATGAGTTGTCAGGACTCCCGTTTGCCGGAGGCTTTTTTTATGCGCGCGCGTTCTGCGCGGCGTTGTTTGCGTTTTCGTTCGCGCGTCGTCGGATATATCTTCCAGGGCAGCCATTTGTCCATCCATGCGAGGAATTGACCGACACGGAAAATTATTGAAGTTCCTTCCTTTATGGCGATCGGTTTGCCGAAAGCTTTCCCTGCCACAATTACTGCCGCTACAAGGGCTGTCATAATTGTTGTTGCAGCTACAATTGATGAGTTTGAAGCATTCTCCAGCAGACTAAGAACGATTGTAACACCTACGGCCCCGGCAAGGGTTCCACATACGTCGCCGACGACGTCGTTGCAGAAGCTTGCCACGCTGTGCGCATTTCTTACAAGAGCAAGGGCATGATCAGCCCCGAAAATACGTTTTGCCGCCTTGGCTCTGAGTGGTTCTTCATTTGCTGCCGCTGCAGCGATTCCGATTATATCGAAGACTGTGCCAGCCAGGATTACAACTATCAGGACTACAAAAGAAAAGAAAACAAAAGTGATATTTTCTATGATGGCCTGGGATACAAGGCCTGAGATAAGGGCAAGAAGGAGGGCCCAGGCGCCTACGGTCACACCATGCCTAATGGCAAACGAAAGGTTTAGTTTATTGTCTTTTGGCAAAGCGCAGCTTTTCTTTTTTTATCAAGTTATCCGGTAATAGGCTGTCAGCAGCTTGACGGGTTAATACTACGCCTTGAGGTCCAGCAGGTTTTCCCTGCGATTCTGCCCGCCACGGGCGGGTGGTTTCCCTTTATGAACCGCATTGTCCTTGCGGA
>CAZIXB010000027.1:0-15146 GCA_964543205.1 uncultured Victivallales bacterium | reverse complement strand
GACCGCTTAGAAGGGAAAGGAAAGTTCATTTCAGATTCGGAGAAGCCATGGAAGTGAAAAACGAAAAAGAGACTCAGAAAAATGTTGTTGATTTCATAATGCAATCTTTGAAGGAATGGGAAACAGCCTGATTGGGCAATTAACCCGCATATCTCACAGGATTTCGTAGTGGCGCTATCCGCGCTTGCAGCGGGAATTCTGTGAGATATGCGGGTTAAGAAGTCAGACTTTAAAGACAAGAGGGGAAAAGTAAAATGGACACGATGATACCGGACCTTCAGTCAAGTTTGTTGTGTGATGATGTAAGACAGGAAAGAAACGGAAAGTTCATACTCATAGGGCTTTTCGATATTCTTGGAGTTGCGTCTTTTCCTGCGGTGTTTCGCAAGATATGTGTTGTTAACCGATGGTGTTACGGGTTGGGCCATTTCGAGCAGCGAAGCAGAATAATGGACATCAACGGCACGGATGTTGTTGCGGAGGGCAAACCCATTGCCGTGAATCTAAAGGATGATAAGGCCGTGGCGACAAACGTGGAAATATTTATGAACGTCAGGTTTAAACAGGCCGGATGTTACTGGATAGAAGTTCTTATTGACGGGGACTTGAAATTGAGATATCCGCTGAAAGCGTTGGCCATCAAACCCGGCGCACAGGACGACAGGCGCCAGAACCCGCCGTCTGGCCAGCCTATGTAAAGAGATGAAGAAATTTTCCGATAACACATGGGTTGAATTGCGCCCGCGGATTCTGGCGGAAAACATCAGACTTTTGCGTCAGAATCTGAACAGCAATACAGACGTATATTTTGTAGTAAAAGCAAATGCATACGGGCATGGTCTTGCCGAGATGGTTCACTGCGCATGGCAGGAGGGCATAAGGAAGTTTGCAGTCAGCTACATTGAGGAAGCGCTCTATCTGCGCGAATTGGCCGCTGATGCCGAAATTATGATAATGGGGGCGCTTGCGGCAAAGGATGTGCCCGCGGCGATAGATGAAGATTTCAGTGTTTTTCTTGTAGACCTGGATCATGCCCGGCAGCTTTCAGCTGAAGCGCGCAGGCTTGATCATGAACTTAAATGCCAAGTGGTAGTGGATAGCGGCATGGGCCGGCTGGGCGTGATGTGGGATAGCGCAATAGAGGTAATCAATGAAATCACACGGTTGCCCGGACTGTCTATAACCGGCCTGGTCTCGCATTTTGCTTCCGCCGACGATGGCGACAAAGCCTTTGCCAGAACGCAGAGCGAAAGGTTTCGCGGGGTAATTGAAGAATGCGAAAGGCGCAGGCTGAAGACTGGAAGCAGGCATATTTCCAGCAGCGCCGGAATACTTTCATGCCCTGATTGGGATTTTGATGCAGTGCGTCCTGGAATTATGCTTTACGGCTACCCTGCCGGCGGCCTCAGAACAGCCGGAAAAACATATGCGCGGCCAATACCGACAAGACCTGTTCTTCAGTGGAAGACCACTGTTATCCAAGTTAGAAAAGCGCCAAGCGGTTTTCCTGTCAGTTATGGAAGCTGCTATATTACAGGCGAACCCACAAAAATCGGGATACTTAACGCGGGATATGCCGACGGATATCCTGTATCTTTAAGCAACAGGGGGCGGGTAATAATACGGGGGCGGATTGTTCCGGTTATCGGCAGGGTGACAATGAACCTGACGGTGGTTGATCTTGGACTTGATTCGGACGTAAAGGAAGGCGACGAGGTCATTCTTATCGGGGAACAAAATGGAAACGCCGTCTGGGCTGACGACCTTGCTGAATGTTGCGGCACGATTTCTTATGAGATTCTGACCAATATAAGGACCTCGTGCCGGATAATTGTTCCGGATTGATGGAATGGGGCAAATAAAAATGCAGGCGGTATCGTTAATACAAATATGAATGCAAGAGATCTAACCCGAATATCTCGCAGAATTCCTGTTGCGAGCGCGGAGAGCTCCACTGTGAGGGCACGAATTGGCAAAACGCCAGATTGCAGTATGTCTATACGGCTGCTCCGGCGTTTTATCAATTTGCGCCCCCGCAGCAGCGCTCTTTGCTCTCTCTCTACGAAATTCCGTGCGATATGCGGGCTGACAATTTCTTTTTTGTTTTTTGCCATGGCTTACTGGTCGGTGTCTTACGGCGATATCATGGTTACAGGCAGCGGAAGGGTTGAAGGAAAGTTCAAACGCTACAAAGACAGGAATTTCGTTTTTATTTCATCAGATGGCGGCCGAGGGAATTATGATCCCGTAAAGATCAGGAAGCTTATTCCCGGTGAGCCTGTGAAAGTCAACCTCATCCGAAGGGGAAAGAAAAAACCTGAGCCTGTTTTTCTTACAAGGTATGAACGATCGAGGTTTTTTTTCAAGAAAGACAGAAAAAGCCAGAGGGAACGATCCGTTTCCCTGCTGCTTGTTGATGAAATTGAAGTGCGATCAGGCGGGGGCAAAGCAGAAGAGCTGCAGGATGCGCCCCGGCCAATTCAGGCGGCTGATATTTCCCGTCTGGCAACCCGTTCGGATCTGACCCCAAAAGAAAAAGAAGCGCTCGCCGAATACCAGGCATCAAGGAAACGGTACAATGTATTTGTGAAGCAAAGTTCGGCAATGGTCAGCCGCCTTAATAATGCCCGGGGCAAAGAGCGTGAGCAGCTTCTGAGAGAGCTTCACAGGAGAAAAAATGCGGAACAGCCTGTAAAGCAGCGGCTTCGTGACGCGCGCCGCAAGCTTCTGAACACTTTTCCTGAACTTTCCCGGCCTGAGCGTGTTGAACCACCGGAAAAACAGGAAAACAAAAATCAGGAAGACCCTCGGGAACCGGGGGGTAGCCTTGAAGAACGGATGCCGGAAATCAGCAAGGGACATGTCATCCTGATAGACATGAACATAGCTGATGATGCAAATACGCTGAGCGGGGAACAGAAGGAAGCTTTAGCCGGCTATCAGAAAGCCGCTACAGCTTACCGACAGGCAGTCTCAAAGCAAGGCGATGTTACGATCGATGCGGCGATAGAAAGCCTGAAATCTGCACAACGTAAACTTTTCATGGCCTTTCCGGGTCTGAAAGTAAATTGATACGGTATTCTTTGTAAGTCAAAAAATATCCGGACTTTATCACAAGTGTCAAATGCCCTTCCGGCGCTCCTTTTTGTCAATTCAGGCATGTGTTTTTACGCTTCACGGCAACTGCGACTGGAAACACGCCGGAATCAAACATGGTCCGCCACAAGCGGTTAGCAACTAAGGCTTTACAAAGATGATAGTTTGTTACAAATCTGTGGTTTTGGTATAATTCACAAAAAACAGGGGATGAAAACACGATTTTCTCAAGCCTGCGACCCCTCCGGAGTTATTAAAAGAAGCGACAAGTTATAAACAGGTTATTTACAGGCTTTTCATGGTTTTATCCTCTCCCTTTTGTGCTTTCTTGTGTGTTGATTTCTAACGAAATACTTACACTGTACTGACTTAGCCTGCATATCTCACAGAATTTCGTAGCGAGAGAGCGGAGAGTACTGTAGCAGCGTCGCTACAGAAAAGACCTTCTTTCGTGTTGGCGTCTGACCTTCGTTTTTCGAGCGGTTCGTTATGTGGTAGCTTTAACAACTGTTCCAATATCCGGGCTCGACAGCAGGTTGAAAACCAGTTAATTTGTCGATTCTTCACATCCTAACAGAATTCTAACATGAGTTATTTGCTATGACTGAAGACAGTTCTACGCATAAGGGTAAGGGGTTTGCGGAGCGAAACAGAACGCTTTTCTACATTATTGGTGCGTTATTTTTTCTATATCTGTTTCTTGTAAGCATCGGGTTGATGGGGACGGCGTTCAAGCTGTTTGGAGAAGGATTTGCGGAAGCCCTTATTCGAGGTTGTGCCAGTCCGGTCACTGGCCTATTTATCGGGATATTTGCCACAAGTCTTATTCAAAGTTCATCTACTACCACTGCGCTTACAGTTGGTTTTGTCGGCGGCGGTGTATTGCCGCTCGAATTTGCCATTCCCATTATCATGGGGGCCAATATTGGGACAACTATAACCAACATTATAGTTTCGTTCGGCTTTGTCGCAAGGAAGGAGGACTTTCGCAGGGCTTTTGCCGGGGCGACAGTCCATGATTTTTTCAACCTGTTTTCCTTGCTTGTGTTCTTTCCGTTGGAAATACAGTTTCACCTCATACAAAAGTCGGCAACGGCGTTGACAGCGATATTCGGAGCCGCAGGCGGCGGGAAATTTGCCAGTCCTGTCAAAATGGCCACAAAACCGGTTTGCGACTTTCTTGAGCACATATTGACAAACAAATTACCAATATCTGATCTCATAGCTGGCGTGACGCTGCTGGCAATTGCGTTGGGTGTGCTGATTTTTTCTCTCGTAATGCTTGTGAAGAATATGCGCAAAGTGATAGTTCACCGAGCCGAACGTTACATTAACCGCTATCTCTTCAGAAATGATTTCACCGCGCTTGTCCTTGGATTATGTGTAACAATGATCGTTCAGAGCAGTTCAGTTACAACCTCGCTGGTTGTGCCGCTTGTTGGTGCCGGTGTAATCAGTCTGAGCAGGTGTTTTCCGTTTACGCTGGGCGCAAATCTCGGAACTACGGTCACGGCTTTGCTTGCGTCGCTGGCCACGATATCTGCCGGTGAAGGTGGTTATGTAGGTGTAACCGCGGCGTTTGCTCACCTGCTTTTCAACATTTTTGGAATGCTGGTCTTTTATCCGTTGCGGACGCTGCCAATGGGTTGTGCTCGCAAACTGGCCGATCTGGCAACAGAGTCCAAGCGTTGGGCTATAATATTTATTCTTGGTTCTTTCTTTGGATTGCCTTTATTGATTATTATATTGATGAATAAGGGTTGATCCGCTTATGCAAGAATAAGGGAGTAGCAGCATGTTTAAAGAATTCAGAAAATTCTGGAACAACGGGGGCATCATGTCCGATGTGATGCAGAAGCTTGGGCAAATGGTGGCGGACGCGGGATACTGTTATACCCATGCCTGGAGAGTGTGTTCCGGAGAAGCTGTAGCGCAGAAAATTGAAGATTCGTTGAAAAAACACGACAAGGATGTTAACAGGGGGGAACGGGCCGTCCGTCGAATGCTTGTCGAACATCTGAGCATCAACCCCGGTCAGGATGTTTCCGGCGCGCTGGCGTCAATGAGCATGGCCAAGGATATTGAGCGCATAGGGGATTACAGCCGCAACATTTACGGCATAGGTGTAAAAATGAAAAGCCCGGTTGTGGAGTTCGAGCTTTTCGACGAGCTCTGCAAGGTTTACGACCGCATGCACGACTATTTTGCGAAGCTTGAGCGAGCGATTCTGCACTCAGACGAAAAATTGGCGCACGAGATACTGGAAGATTATCAGAAAAACAAGAAGCTTCTCAAGGAGCTTCAAACCAGGATTTTCAACACGGACATGTCTGCTCATGAAGCAGTGGCAACGGCGCTTTTAGCACAATGTTTTGTCAGGATAAACGCCCATGCCGGGAACACTGTTTCCGGTGTTATTTTTCCTCTTGAGAATATTGACTTTGTTAAACGCGGATTGAGAGAAGAACAGAATATTTAACCCCAATTACGTCTCCGGAGAGGAGACAACCACGGATAAAGGAGGGAACGCAATGGCACGTACCGAGAATCTGTTTTATCCGTGTAATCCATGGTAAGTGTGCCGCGCTGAGCGCGTGGTTCCATGGCTCTGACAAGTTGGCGAATATATCTGGTTAAGGATTGAATCAATGGCTATTTTAAGGCGCTTGTTCTGGCAGGTCTATTCAGCGCAACTGGCAATTGTTCTGACTGCTTTACTGGTTGTTGGGTTTCTTGTATTTGACGCAGTTGATTCGTTTCATAGAAAGCAGACGATCAAAAAGCTTCGTGACAGCGCCAGGGTTGCCGGGCTTTATCTCCAGGATCGGACCGAAGGGCTGGATTCTGTGGCGATAGATGCTATTTGCGACAAGCTGGGCCGACAATCCGATATCCGATATACCGTAGTTCTGCCTTCTGGCGCTGTAAGCGGCGATTCTCAACGCGATCCCGAAATCATGGAAAATCACTCTGGCCGGCCGGAAATCATTTCGGCCTTCCGGGGCGAGACCGGCCGGTCCCGCCGCTACAGCCGCACAATAGATCAGCACATGATGTACCTGGCGGCCCCGGTGTGGGATAACGGGCGGATTTCCGCGGCAGTAAGGACTTCGATTGCTTTATCGGACATTGATGAGACAATGTCCCAGATTCAAAAAGCCATAGCATACCCGCTTATAGCCGTTCTCTTTTTTGCGGCAGCAGTCAGTCTTATTGTGACACGGTTAATTACCAGGCCAGTCAAGGAAATACAGAACGCTTCGCAGAGACTTGCCGAAGGTGATTTTGACATTCGTCTGCATGAACCTTATACAAAAGAGCTGGCAGGCCTTGCCGAGTCGGTGAACAAGCTTGCTGCTGATCTTCAGGCGCATACTCGGAAGGTTTCAAGGCAAAAGAACGAACGGGACGCCATGCTTTCGAGCATGACGGAAGGTGTTCTTGCTCTTGGCATGGATGAGGCAGTGGTTTTTGCCAACCGCGCGGCATCTGAAATGATGGGATTGGACGAGAAAAATATAGAAGGCAGGAATATACGAGAGCTTGTTCGAAGTGCCCCCCTTTATGATGTAATTGACAAAGTAGTTCAAACCCGCCAGCCGGGAGCCGTTGATATTTCCTTGCCGGGTTCAGCGGAAAAAATACTTCGAGTCAAATCGACCTTATTGCAGGGTTCAGACGGCCGGATTGAGGGGATTCTGCTTGTTTTTTCCGATGTTACCGAGGCCAGGCATTATGACCGGGTCCGCAGGGATTTCGTTAGCAATGTATCCCACGAGCTGAAGACACCGCTCACCTCTATTGGCGGTTTTGTTGAAACGTTGCTTGAAGGGGCCATTGAAGACAAAGAGCAGGCCAGGCGTTTTCTGAAAATCATAGGGCGACAGACAGGCAATCTCCGGGTTATTGTAGACGACCTGCTTACATTGTCGCGGCTTGAAGACTCGGGCAGTGAAAGAACTCTGAATCTTGTTCCATATTCGGTGAGGAAGGCGCTTGAGGCTTCCATGGAGCTTGTTCAACAGAAAACGGAAGAAAAAGAGATAGGCATTGATGTTCAATGCGAATCGGACTTGGAATTCAGGATGCATCCGGTTCTGATCGAACAGGCCGTAGTAAACCTCTTGGACAACGCAATCGCGGCAAGCAACAAGGGCGGCACGGTCCACCTCAGGGCTTACCTCGAAGGGGCATTGTTAAAGATAGAAGTTGAGGATCACGGCTGCGGCATTCCCCGCAGATATCTTTCAAAGATTTTTGAACGGTTTAACCGTGTTGACACCGGACGCAGCCGCGGCCGCGGCGGAACCGGGCTTGGCCTTTCCATAGTCAAACATATAGCGGGAATCCACGGTGGAACTGTTCATGTTGACAGCAATATCGGGCGCGGCAGCATTTTTACCATAGAAATGCCGTCGCAGTGACGCTATCCACGCTGGCAACAGCAATTCTATGATCAATCTCAATCATGTTGCAGAACCGGCTGCGAAAAGCGAGTGAAGATAGAGAGCTGTCGGGAGGGTCAATGGCGTGGCAATGAAGCTGCCCAGCATTATCTGGTTAAGTATTTTTTTGTCGGCGCCTGCTTTTTCTGCGACAACAGGCAGCGCGGTAATTGGGGGAGCTGCGCTTTGAATGATTAGAAGGAAGCTGAGTTCAGCGGGCAGTTTCAGAAAGAACAGGATTCCAAGAGCTGCCAGCGGAAAGATTATATTTTTGATTCCCACGAAAACCAGGACGTCCCGCCACGCGAACGGACCCCGCTCTCGAAAGTCCAGGTAAATGCTCCCGCCCAGCAGCAACAGCAATGCGGGGGTGGACATCAGGCCGATCATCTGTATGCCGGCCAGGAGGAATGAAGGCAGAACCGCTACCGGCGCAGCAAGCCTTATGCCCAGGCCGAGGGCGGTTGCAATCAGAGCGGGCGGAATGATGCGGCTGAGTCTGAAGCGCCGGGAACGCGCAGCGGGGAGGAAAAGACGATGCGTGGTGAAAAAGAATGCAGGGAAGAACATGGTGAAAAGGAACAGGTTCACAATGTGAGGCGACTCGGCTCCGAAAAGCTGTGAAATAAGGATTAAGGGAACGAACACAGCATTCTGATAGAAAAGCGCCATTGCGCATTCGCGGCGGTTGGCCTTTGAAAATGCCGGGACGCTGCAGAAAGTAAGCAGACCTGCGCCGGCGGTGAAAGCGGCCCACATCAAGGGCAATTTCCACCACCCCGGGTTTCCGACAGGGTTGAATTTGGTTATTATCGTGTAGAAAATATGGCATGGCAGCGCAATTTCTATGGCAAGGATCGAAAGGACTCTTGTACTGTTCTCAGGAAGTATTTTTCTTATCAGGGCCCATATGCCGATAAACCCTACGACAAAAAGAACCGCCATACTTTCAAATGCTGTTAAAAATACATTCATGGAGACTCTTCAAGCCGCCATACCTTCCAATTCGCGTCAACCCACAGGCCCATAACCGTTACGCCGGGAAATTGTCCCCGGATAACAGCCACTGCATTGAGGGTAAGCCTGTTCTGTACTTCTTTAGAGCCGGGAAATCCTGCGCAGTCATGATGGCCTGTTACGGCTATACCGGTTGATCCGTGTTTTTCTAAGGAGATTTTTATTCTCTGGAAAATAGATTCTGCTGCGCGGCTGTTTTTTCTTTCGCTTAAAATGTGGTTAGGGGCCGGCTCGGTTATGGAATCCACATAAGGGGCGTTAAAGTATTTCTTAAGATATTCAAGAACGGGAAGCTGGACGCGGCCGTCCATACAGTTAATGGCAGTACAGAAATCATTCATGGGTTATTCCTTCTAGACATTAAAGCGAATTTCCAGCACGGTGTTTTCCGGCACCTGATAATCGCGTTCAACTACCTCAATAAGTCCTTCTTTGCGGGCAGACTGCATATTATGGGTATTCAAAAGTTTTTCGAAGGGAATAAGTTCGGCCCTGATGAAGCCCCTGGCAAGATCGCTGTGGATCTTTTCGGCGCATTCCACCGCTGTTGCTCCTTTATGGACAAGCCACGCGTGAACTTCCTGTTTGCCGGCGGTGTAAAAGAACATATGGCCTGATTTCTCCAGGACCGTCTTGCAAATGCTGTTGGTGTCAGTCGGCGCTTGATCGAATATTGCCGCTGGTTTCATGCTCAGGGCATTCAAAGCGCGCATATGTTTCTTTTCCTCTTCTGAGAGGGGCATATCGCAGAGGGGTGTTTCTGTTTCAAGATGTTCAATGCATCGCGAAAGCAGATCTTTTTCAGATTCATCCGGGATGCGCTCAAGTCTTGAACTCAGCGAATCCATGTCCAGCACCAGCAGATTCAGGATATTTTCCCTGGTTATAGCAATAGCGTCGGCCTGGACATAATCTCCCTGCAGAAATTTAAAGTAGTATGGCGAAACTTTGCCCGGTTGAAATTTTTCCGCGAGAGCTTTGACTATAGGATCGTCGTATTTTATTTTTCCTTCCGGTACGTCAAGCCCATCAAATCCGATATTCATTTTATGGAACAGCGCCTTTCTTTTCCTCGCCTCTTTTCTATAAGGCCGCGAATTGTTTTAATAAAGGCCGTAAAGTATGCCATAATGGATTTGAATACGCGAGAGTCGTTTTCAGCAATGATTGGGATTTATCGGAAGGAATTGCGCGCGCGGCGTTATTGAGGTTTTAAATGAATCATAACGCGCACTGTAAGTGTTCCGCTGTTATCTGTACGGGCTCCGCCTTCTTTGGGTTCGTTGGGCTCAAAATACAAAATGCCTTCAGAACGAGCGGTAAATTCAGTCTTTTTTCCTGTCGCAACAGGCTTGCCGTTTTTACCGATTTTTGCGAGTAGTGCGCCGTAGTTGGCGTTTCGCAAGATTTTCCGGGCATCAGAGCCTGGGAGGTAATACTTGTAAAACTTCTGATTGTTTTCGTATCCATCCGGGCCGACCATTTCGCCGCGGCTGCCGCATCGCCATTTTCCTTCCGCTTCCACGCGAATTCGGCTGCCTTTTTTGACTTTTATGCGGGTGGATGTCGTGGCCCCGGCAGAAACCCTGAACTTACGCATCACTATGTTGGGATCTTTCTGGAACGGCCAGTAAATTTGCGCTCCCTCTTTTGCTTCATAATTGCGCACTGTCTTATCAAGATATCCTTCCAGGGATAATCTTACGGCATGTTTGCCTTCTGTCATGGTAACTTTACAGGGCGTTGTTTCTATCTTGCCGTCTTTGCGCCAGAGCCTGCCGTCTATGTAGATAACGGCTCCCTGAGGTTTCGTCACCACCGGTATCTCCACGGTAGACAAAGAGGCTGTTTCGTCATCACCGGCGCCCTTTTCCGCAACAGCCTCGGACGAGAGTATAACTTTCATTTCACCTCCCGGCAAAGCAGCCTGCAGTGTTGCTCCCTGGATTGATGAGGGCCCTTTATCGGGATGGGCGGTTCTGACGATGAGTTTCCAGCCATTTCGTTTGCGCGGCCATTCCACAATGTCAAATGGCTTAATCTTGCCTTTTCTGACAACCCGGAAATCGTAATCCGAGCGCCTTGGCAGTTCGTGAGCGACTTCCATTTTCCAGGTTGAGGGTTTATTCAGCAGGGGCGTTGAATGCCTTCCGTCAAAGGAGCCTTTCGGTTTGAAAACGGGGAGCGGGATCACATCCATACCGTAGCTTTCAATTTTATAATCAATAATCGAATACCACGACGATGCGTCAGCAGTTTTTGCAATAACATTTCCGCCGGGCTTCTCTTTTGTGTTTCCGGCCGGTTCGGATCCTCGCTGCGGATCCTTTTGTCCGCTGGAAGCGAGCAATTCGGCAAATTTACTATCAATTCGGCTTTCAGGCAAAGACAGGTCGAGTTTGTCTAACGCGCTTTTGAATTTTTCAATTGCCCGGCTTTCAAGATCGCTGAGTTTTTCCTTATGGGACGAGATAATTGATTGTTTTTCGGTGCGGCAAGCTTTGATCATTTTCTGTATAGCTTCCCGATTCTGGTCCTCTATTTTGAAAGAGTCTTTTTCTTCAAACTCCTCTAGTGCCGCCTCAAACAACCGCTTGGCCTTTCCCGCGATGGCAACACCTCGAATATTTCCCCTTCTACGCATGGCGTTGTACATCTCTTCTGCTTTGGACACGAATTCCTTAAGAAGGACGGTCAGCTTTTCAGTTCTTTCTTTTTCCAATTTTGATTTTTCGGCAGCATAAAAAGACCTTACTTCCTGGAGTTCTGGCAGGTATACGTTAACCTCCCGTGAAGCGTCCTGGCCTTGTGCTGTTGCCGAAGTTGCAAACACAGCCAGGAATGTCAGCAATAGGGATAAATTATGTTTTTTATTCATTGTATGTCTTTCATGCGGTATGACTGGAATGGAGCAGGGCTCTGCAGGATAAACAATTCACCTGCTTCAACGGGGTTACGGGCAACTCTCAGAAATCCGAAAAGGCGCGTTATTTCGTGTTTTCTGACTCTCTTGCTTTCTTATCTTCAATCTTTTTCTTCTTTATCGGATCGTACTTTCCTTCGGCCGGAGCCTTGATCTTCCATAATCGTTTTTTACCTTTATAAGCTGATATTTTTATGTGGGAAATTGTGACCGGCACATCTTTCATAAACATCTTGTTTCCGTAAATTTTCTCAATCCGCTCTCTGCTTTCAGGCGCCTTGAAGCTGATAAAGACGTCGAGATCCCGCACAAATTTGACATTTTTGCGCTGATACGTAAAAGCGGCAGGTTCATGGATTTTCGTATATTTTTTTCCGTCCGCATTTGTCCATTCAATATCCTGATGAAGAACGCAGTCGAAAACCAGCTTGTCGTAGCGCCGGTCTGCAGAGGGCCGCAGACGAATTGTATAGTCGCGCCAGTCTCCCTTGGATTTCTTGTCCGGAACAACTTCAACTTCACAGAGCGGGAGGCCTGCCAAGGCGCTGGAACACAGTATCAGGAATGCAAGTGTTGCTTTTCCGGCTGGAAATCCGTGTTTCATGGTTATGCCCCCTTCTATTTTATCCTCGCCACGCGCCGGTATTTGCCCTTGTAGTGCCTGGCAAGTTCCTTAAGAAAATTTCCGCCTTCATCGTCAATCTGGTATCCGATTGCGTGTATAACAGGCTGCGGTTTGCCTTTTTTCTTGTAGTATTGTTCATAAAGCGCATTCAAGTGCTTTATAAAGTCGGTAAGTTTCCAATACTGTGTGGTGAATTGAGGCGGTTTGGGGCGCGGTCTACCAGCGCCGCCTTGTTTTCTTCTTACTGTTTTCCAGTGTCCAGGCACCGCCGGCCGTGCGGGTGTGCCCCTCAGGACTTGCCCTTCCTTCGGAGGGCCCTTCGGCGCCGGCTTGGCCGGTCTTGCCGGCTTGGGCGGCACCCATACTCTCTCACTGGTATAAGTTGCTGTAGCTTCCGCCTGCTGCCATGCGCGCAGGTCGTCGGAATGCTCTTCCTGCCATCGCTGACGCTGGGCCTGTATTGCGGATCTCTCAGAGGATGTCATGCCTTTTTTGACGCGTGGCAAACCGTCGCTGATTATCAGTATTGTGTCTGCACTGTTCTCAAAAGCTGCGGTAAGCGCCAGGTCAAGCCGCGTTGTTCCGCCAAGAGCGGGAACGCTTCCGGGAACCCTGCTTGATCGAACGTCGCCGTGGGTCAAGCCCCAGTTTCCGGGCACATTGAAGGGTCGCACAAAAAGCTTGGCATCTCCTTTATATTCGTCATTGCTGATGACCATTTCATCTTTCCACTGTTCCGCCGCATCAGCAAATGCAACCACATTGAACATCGCCTGTTCGCTTAAAGCGTCGATTACCTTGTAAATCCGATTCTTTACCCTGGCAAAACCGTCGGGGCCTCCTCGCTGTTCTTCTACCATGCTTACGGACACATCAACAAGAATCGCTATTTTGTCTCCCCTGCCGCGGATCCCGAAAAAGTTGAAGGAAGACACCCCGGCTCCGAAACCCCCCAGCCCGTATCCCGTACCGAGACCGGCGCCTAGACCTTTGCCTGAAACAGCTTTGAATTTCGGTTGGAAGCTTGTCTTGATAATCTTGGGATTCATTTTTATTTCGGGCAGGGACAATTGAGATTTGGTCATGGCAACCATGCGCGGAACCATAGACGGACGGCTTGAACTCCGCTGGCGCTTCTGGACCTTGACTTTATGCTCAAGTTTCCTGGGTTCATATTTTCTTACAGGCGGGGGCGCAACAAAGACGGTCTTTTCTTCGCGCATGCCGCTCATGATCTTCATGCCGCCGAACACAGCCAGTCCCACAACATGTATGACCAGGCTGGCTACAAAGATGACCGAAAGCGTCTTTCTCCGGCGTTCTGAAATGGTGTAATATCCCATTCCATTAAGAAGTATTTTCAGCTCTTTTTTCATAATCTCACCCCGTTGAAGCAGAGAAAGTTACATTCTTAATGCCTGCCGACGCGCAGGCGTTCATAACATCAATAACGCGCTGGTGCGTGACATCATCGTCAGCTGCAATGGTTATCATTGCCTTGCTTTTATTAGCTTCGCATGCTGCCTTGTAGTTAAGAAGCAGGGAAGACAGTTCCGGCAGATCCTGTGAAGCTGCCGAATCATATTCGCTGCTGTTCAGAAAAATCCGTCCCGTTCCGGTTATTTCAATTATCTGCTCGTCTGGCATATCCACAGTGGTTGCCTGTTGAAGCATGCCCGGCAATTTGATTCCCAGGTCTCCTTCGGACTTGACCAGGCTTGCTGTAACCATGAAATAAACAAGCAACAGAAACACCATGTCGATCAGGGGCGCAACATCCAGATCCGGATCGTCCATTTTTGGTATGTTCACTTTCATTGCGCAGCTCCCGCCGATTTTTTGGATTCAGTAGGCACATAGACCCCGAAAATGAAGTTGTCTATGCCTATTTCCGCCATCGAATTCATGACCTTTTTAACTTCTCTGTGCTCGCACCGGGCGTCGGCGCGAAGATATACCTGCAGGTTGGGGTTTTGTTTCAGGCTGTCTTTGACATCTGTAACCAGGCTGTTCAGGGTTGTTGGCTGCTCTCCGCTGTATAGAGTTCCATCCTGCAGGATATTAACCGTCCAGCGATTATGCCTTTTTTCCGGCACTACAGCTTTCGACGCGGTTGGAATCTCCATCTCCACCCTCTGCTGTTGGCTCAATTTCGAGGCGATCATGAAGAAAACCAACAGAAGAAACACCATGTCGATCATTGGCGCCATGGAAAATTTCGCGTCTTCTTCTGGAATTTCAATTTTCACTTGTCAGTGTTCCATTCTTCTGTCTTTTTATGTCACTTATGCCGTGCTTTCCGCAGTTGCTTCTGTGGTGTTCGCCGCGGGTTCTTCGGACGGGGTTTGGTTATCGCCTCTTCTAACGGCGGTTACAAGATGGTGTGAAAGATTGCCCAGTATACGGGATAACTGGGAAACATTCGAGTTATATTTAGTTTTCAGGTAGAAATAGAAGAACATTGTGGGAATACCAACAATCAGGCCGGTTGCGGTGGTCACCATAGCTTCGCCGATGTTTCCGGCCAGCAATTCCGGATCGCCCATGCCGCCTTCGCCGATCTTCTGAAAGGCTTTAATCATACCGCTTACGGTTCCAAGGAGCCCGAGCATAGGGGCTACCTGCGCAATAATAGAAAGGTAGTTTATGGGTTTAAGGCCGTCAGTTGTTTCCTGCACACTGGCCTCTTCCATTGCCTTTTCCATGCTGTTTATGTCCAGAACGTCCTCTTTTATCCTGTCCAATCCTGCATTGAGAGTGTTGGTAAGCAGGCTCGGATTTGAAGTGCAGATCTGGCGCGCGCCTTCAAGGTTGATTTTTCCCAGTTCTTCCTGGAGCGACGGAACAAGCTCCGGGCGCAGCATTTTGCCTGTTTGAGAAAGCATGAACCCGTAAATGACCAAACCGATAGCTCCTACGGAAAGCAAACCCAGCGGGAACATTATCAAACCGCCCTGCTTGACAAGCTGCCAGAATGTGGCGCCTCCGCCCTTTTGTTCCACCTGTGTCACGGTCTCGCCTTCCGCGGCTGCGTTTTGAA
>CAZIXB010000026.1:0-15179 GCA_964543205.1 uncultured Victivallales bacterium | reverse complement strand
AGACTCCTCCAGCCACGAAGAAGGAGGAAAGAGATTCTGGTCCGTAAATACACGCGAGTTTTCCGGCAAGGACGGCAGAGTAACGGGACTTAAGGCCAGTGAAGTCAAATGGCATAAAGATTCCGAGGGCAAATGGCAGTTCAACGAGAAAGAGGGCGCCGGTTTTGAATTACAAGCTGATCTCGTTCTTCTTGCATTGGGATTTCAGTCCCCATGCCCTTCGGAAATTGCCGAAAATCTGCGGCTCAAAACAACCGGACAGGGAAATGTGCTCACACGCGAAAACTATTCGACAAGCATGCCATCAGTCTTCGCCGTCGGCGACCTTGCCATCGGACAGTCGCTGGTTGTAAAGGCCATGGCCGATGCCCGGCGGGCCGCAAAACATATACTGTCAAGGATCAATGCCTGATCTTTCAGCCCTGAACACGAACTGCGCCAATCGTTGATTCAATCCGTAGCCAGTGTTCTCGTCTTATCATTCTTCCGCAGAGCGCTCGAGCAGTTCTTTAGCTGAGGCATAACCGGCGCTGCTTGTGATGCGCGTTATTTCAGCATTTATCAGCCTGGCTTCATCCATATCTCCGGATTTGGTTTTTTCTGACAATTTCTTTTTCAATTTTGTAAGTATTGTTTCATTTGCTTTGACGATTGCGCCGGCATGGTCATCAGCCAGATTTTCCCATTTTTCAAGATGTTTTGCGCGCATCCCGGACAATTCAGCGCTGCCGTCTAATCCGCCGGTCGAGGACAACGTACGCTCGCGGACAAACCGGTCGCGCTCGCGCCGGGCAAGTTCCCATCCCTCAAAATCTCCCGCATTGCGCCGTTGCTCCCTAAAATCATCCAAGGCCCGCATATATTCTTCAGGCAGTATCTTCTGACGTTGCAAATGCTTTGCCTCAATTGAAGCAATACGCTTATGGTGGCTTTTTAGAAGATTTTTGAGTTCCATGGAAAGTTTTTCTGATGCCTCTATCATCGCTTCTGCCTCTTCGGCAGGGTGGTTGTAAGAATTAAATCCGATTGGTTCTTTAATTCCCCATAATGAAGCATAATCTGTCAGCAACGGTCCCGAGCCTGATTCATTATATAATACAATGGCAGGCCCGAAAAACTCATGCCGCCAGAAATTGGATCTCAGGAGTTTTGGATTCAAGCGCAATATGGGCGGCAGGCTTAAGACATAAAGAATAATTGCCAAAACACCCAACACCAAAAACTTAAACATCTGTGCGCTTGTATTATATGCGCGAATTTTTCGCAGCAAAACAGTGCATTCCCTGTTTTCAGGATACCTGGAAATTATTTTTCGACATATCTCTGCGGCGGTGTCTATGTTTTTATTACGCACGGCAGTCTTTGCGCGAACAATGTCGCGGTCAAGGAGCAAAGCAGGCAGCCGCGAAAGCTCGTCTTCAAATTCATTGCTGTCGGTTGATAAGTCCCGGTATTTTTCAATTTGCGCTTTTGCGCGCTCATAATTCTGCGACTGGAGTTCAATGCCTATTCGTTCTTTCAGACGTTCGCGCCGCGCAATTGCTTTCTCTGCCTCCTCTCGCAATGATTGCATCCGTTTTAACAAGGCATGTCCTGTTTCACCGGCAGGTTCAAACCCCAGGGTTCGTCCGGCAAAAGAAAGAACCTGTTCAAACTGCCGTTGTTGCATGAATTTTTCCATACGGGCAATTATCATCTGAATAGCTTCATAGCTACGCGCGTCTGCTCCGCATTTGCCGCAAAACTGAACCCCGAAGAAAGTTCTTTGCCCGCATTCGGCGCACTCCTCCGCACCGTCCCAGCCGCATTCTCCGCAGTAACGCAAACTCAGTGGATTAACGGTATCACACCACTTGCAACGCCAGGTTGTTTTTACAGTTGGTTGATTATCATTTTTGCATTCAAGAATAGAGTTTAATGCTTCTGTAAATGATTGCGCAGTCTGCCAGCGTTTTTCCCGGTCAGTCGCCATCGCTTTGCTCAACACATCTCTTAAAGGCGATGGAATGTCAGAATCTCTAAAATAACGCGGATTTTGACCGGTAATGGCGAAATAAAGCAAAGCGCCAAGTCCGTAAATGTCTGAACGCTCGTCAGACAGTCCCGCATTATTTTCCTGCTCCGGAGCGCCATAGCCTAATGACAGCAGTTTTTCGCCTGCCATGGTCAACTTGCTCTCTTCTTCCCTGATTAACCGGGCAAGCCCGAAATCAGCAATCTTAGGCTGTTCATCAGCGTCAAGAAGAATGTTGGCAGGTTTAATGTCGCGATGAATTACATTATTGGCGTGGGCATAAGATAAGGCCTGACCAATTTTTATTATCAGTTCAATAGCATCGTCCAAACCCAGTTGACCCTGGCTGGAAACACGCTGTTCAAGTGAAAACGGGGGCTGAGGATATCCCTGATCACTTGGCCAACCAATGGTTTCCCGCGGCGGGCCGGAAACATATTCCATGACAATGTAGGGACCCTCGTCGTCTTCCCCCCAGGCGTAAACATGGATGATATTAACATGGTTTAACGCCGCTACGGATCGGGCTTCCTGCAGAAATCTTCGTCTGAGCGACGGCGCTGACAGAGCTTTATTATTCAATCTTTTAATTGCGACAAATCGATCCAGCTTTCGATCTTTTGCCAGATAAACTATGCCCATCCCGCCGTCGCCGATCCTGTCACGTATAGCATAATGCGCATGGATTCTATCGCCGATTGAAACCTGCGCCTTGCCTTCGGCTTTATGGTCTGTCGAAATCACAACAGTAGTAGCATCATCCTTTTCCAAGGTGCGCTCTGGCATGTAAATTGATGGGGTGTGCGCTTTCATTTCCTACTATACTATCTCTTATCTCTACCATAAGATCAATTAAACACACAAAGAATTCTGTTTATGTAACCGCTCAGGGATTCACCACGAAGATTATTATTGGGCAATTGGACATTCAGTTTGCTATAAAAGGCCGCCGCGTATATGGTATCGTTATAAAAAGAACACGAAAGGACTTTGAATGCTCGAATCCATTCTCACACGACCTCTTGCAATCATTGACATAGAAGCAACCGGCGTCACGCCAAGGGCAGATAGACTTATTGAACTCGCGATTATTATACTCAAGCCTGGAGGCGCAAAGACAACTCACATCTTTCGCGTAAATCCACAGACACCCATACCGCCTGAAACAACAGCTATTCACGGCATCAAAGATGAAGACGTTGCCCACTGCCCCATTTTTCCGGATGTGGCGCCGAAAATCAGCGAACTTCTCATTGGCGCAGATCTTTGCGGCTATAACATAATCAGATATGACCTTCCCATGCTGATAGAGGAATTCATACGGTCAGGCATTTCATTTGACACATCCGGACGCAGAATTGTCGACGCCCAGAGAATATTCCACAAGAAGGAACCCAGAGATCTTTCCGCCGCCCTTGAGTTCTATTGCGGAGAAACGCACCATAATGCCCACGGCGCAGAAGCAGACGCCGCGGCAACCCTCAAAGTGCTGGAAGGCCAGTTAGAAAAATATCACGACTTGCCTCGGGATATTGACCAGCTTGATAAATTCTCAAGCCTGAAGAAACCTCAATGGGTCGATGAAACCGGAAAGCTGAAATGGAAAGACCGGGAAATTGTTCTGAACTTCAGCAAACGAAAAGGGGAGCTACTCCGGGACATTATCGAAAACGACCCGAGCTTTGCGAAGTGGATGCTGAGAAGCAACCTTCCCAGAGACATGCAGGACATAGTAAGAAACGCCATAAACGGGAAATGGCCCGAACCGAAAGAATCATCCTGAAAATCGGCCCTGCGCCAAGTAGCTAATCCGCAATTCTTACGAGGCCTGAATAAAACATCGCGCGTAAACCTGCTTCAGGCGCCATATACTTTCTCAACTTTTTCAGCCACATCGCGATAGCCAATATCAACCTGGTATATCTGCTTGTAATGCCGGGCAGCTTCTTCGCTGTTGCCGAGTATCTCGGAAATCTGCCCCAGCTCATACACAATGTCCTTCTTGCTCTCATCCATCACCGAAAGCTCGGAAGAAGCCTTTTCCAGTTGTTCACTGGCCATATCATATTGCTTCTTCTGCTTAAAGCACATTGCAAGATAATAAAATGCCCTTGTCCTGTATTTGGGACTGCGCTGCGCAAGCTGAAACTGTTGTATTGCTTCGTTGTAGTTTTCATTCTCAAACAACATCAGTCCCCAGTCAAACCGCAGTTTTAAATCGTTCGGATACCTCTTAACCCGCTGCTGCAGACTGCTAAATACGTACTGGGTCTTCTCGTTCTCCTTCGCCTCGGCTCCCTGCTCGTCGCCCTGCTGCCTTAAAGTGTCAATTTCATGGTCAAATTGCTGCACTCGTATTTCACTTTTGGCATTATCCAGCTCAGGATCTGAAGATGTAACCTTAAGGCCGCGATCAAGCGCTTCAATGGCTCGGTCATATTTTTTATTCTGTATATACAGGCGGGAAAGGGCCTTGTAATGATTGAGATTCTCCGGCTCTTCTTCTATGCGCTGTTCAAGATGGTCAATCAATGAATCGGCGTCCTTATCTGTCTTTACGGCTTTAGATTCCACCTCCAGTCTCGTTGCCTCATCGGTATCCCTTATCATGTCACGGTAAGTCCCACCCCTTTCAGCGGCTTCACTCCATCCATCGGTGTTCATGCTGTCCAGGGCCATAACGTCCTTAAGAGATTTTAACGCGTTAGGGTCGTTAGGACACAGCTCGCACAAACTTTCAAAGCAGGATCGCGCGGAACGAGTCTTGCCTGTTTTGATATAAAGGCTGCCAAGCCAGTTCAAAATCCTGATGTCGTTCTGGTACTGCTCATGGGCCAGCTCCAGGGTATGAATTGCAGCCTCGGGAAGTCCGGCGGCGCTGGCAGCATGCACAAAGGCCATGATGTACTTCTTGTTTAACGGATCATTTCGCAGCAGCTTCTCTGCAGAAAGAGCAGCCTGCTCGGCCTTGCCTGATTTTAAAAGAGCCATCATCTTAAGGTAGTCCGGTAGTCCGGTTATGGAGGACAAGACGTGAGCAAAAGAGCCCTTCCCCTTTTTTTGAAATTTCCGTATCTCAGCAGAACGCAGATACTTCCTCGCCGCAAGGAACCTGGGTTCAATTTCTACACAGGAAAAAAACAAATCGATAGAATAGTCATAGTTTCCCTTCTCATAGGCCGCCAGACCCTTCTTGTAAAGCTCCTTAAGATTTCCGGAAACACTGTCAAGCCCTACTTCTGCCATAATAACTCCCGCTTATGCATTCGATGTAGTTTTTTGATCTGCGACAACAGCTCAATACTCTATTGAACACAAAAAACACCCGACAGGCAAGCATTATGCGGCAGTTCTCATTTTGAGCGGCTCCGCAGGGATTCCGCCCCTGACGGATTGCATCTTCAGCATTTGGCTGTTATTGTCCCTACTCGAGTGGAAACTTATGTGTAAAAAGACCATCATAATGTTGCTTGCCTTTAACCTGTGCGGATGCGCCTCGTGCCGGCATATTGAAGGAAGAACCCGGCTGAGTTCGGCCGGGAGCATCCATTCGATCGAGATAGAAAAAAGCACAAAAGATTCTGCCACTTTCCGCATAAACGGCAGACAAGTCAGGTTCTTCCACCATAGCAGGAAAATGTTCTTTGACGGTATGATGGTCTGGCTGAGCGAGCCCGCACACAAGAGGCGGAAAAGTCTTACCCTGTCGACACAGGACATGCGCCTCACCCTTCTCCCGCTGCTGAGCCCGGAAAAGTTCATTAACCAGATCAAAGCGGAAAATGTTTTCCTTGACCCCGGCCATGGCGGTGCAGATTCAGGCGCAACGGTCATGGGGCACCGCGATGAAAAAGACATCGTTCTGGATATTGCAAAAAGCGCTGCCTCAAAACTGAAAAAACAGGGAATACCGGTAAGTCTTGCGCGAGAGTCAGACAAAAGTGTTGGGCTGAAATCCCGCAACGCCATGGCAAAAAAGAGCAACGCCGGCATCCTTGTCAGCATCCACCTGAATGCAGCATCAAACCGCAGCGCTGAGGGTATTGAAACCTTTATCCTCCCGCCTGCCGGGGCTGCTTCAACTCATGGCCGACAGTACGGAAATGCAGCCCCTTTTCCGGGAAATAGATTCAACACTCAAAACATCATCCTGGCACACAACGTCCACTCACGCCTGGTTCGCAATATGTCCGCAACAGACCGTGGAATAAAACGAGCCAGATTCAGCATTCTTCGCAACGCGACCTGCCCGGCGATACTTGTCGAATGCGGATTCCTGACCAACAGGAATGATGCTACGAAACTGCACAATACGAAATATATTCGCAAACTGGGAGAATCTCTGGCTGAAGGAATAATCGACTACATAAATAAAATGCCAGGGTCACACCGGTTCAAGCAATCAGAATCAGACGCTGACGAGGTTTCTCAGGCAGTCTCAATCAACTTCCTGAATTCGGCAAACAGGTAATGGGGATCATGCGGCCCCGGCCCGGCCTCCGGATGGTATTGAACCGCAAACATAGGCTCGCTTCTGTGCCTTAAGCCCTCTACCGTGTCGTCGTTAAGGTTCATATGAGTGGCTTGAACTTTCGACTTATTGATTTTAACACAGAAATTATGATTCTGCGAAGTGATCTCTATCCTGCCGCTTTCCATATTCCGAACCGGATGGTTGCACCCATGATGGCCAAATTTCAGCCTGAACCTCTCGCCCCCGGTTGCAATTCCGAGTATCTGGTGGCCAAGGCAGATACCCATAACAGGCACTCGTCCCAGTAACTGCCTGGCCGCTTCAATCCCGTATTTAACACCGGCTGGATCAGCAGGGCCATTAGAAAGAAATACCCCGTCCGGCCCCATTGACAAAGCTTCTTCTGCCGGGGTTGTTCCAGGAACAACAGTAACATCCATGCCATGCAGTTTGAGGTTGCGAAGAATATTCCACTTGATCCCAAAGTCGTAAGCCACCACTTTCAAATCCAGTTCGGGCAAAGTATCGGACATACCCCAGGAACAGGTCACTTTGCCGTCTTCATCAAACCTGTAAGGCTCTTTACACGATACCTTCCGGGCATAATCCTGATTGTCAAGGCCAACCCACGTCCGGGCTACAGTAACAGCCTCCTGCTCGGTGAGAGCGCTTTCAACAGAAATATATCCTTTCAAAGTTCCAGCTTCGCGGAGCTTGACTGTAAGATACCTCGTATCTATCCCCGCAATAGCCGGGATTCCATTCTCCTCAAGGCTCTGCATTGCGGAATTTTCAGATCTCCAGTTGCTGGCCTCGTTCATCTCCCTTACCAGGAATCCACTGGCATAAAACCTTTCCGACTCCATATCGTCGGAATTGATGCCCGTATTCCCGATTTCAGGATATGTCATGACGACAAACTGGCCGTGGTAAGAAGGATCGCTTAAAATTTCCTGGTAACCTGTCATGCCCGTATTGAAGACCACTTCACCCACGGCGTCTTTGTTCGCGCCAACCGAATAACCTCTCAGAATAGTTCCGTCCTCAAGCGCGAGAAAAGCCGTCTTGCTCCGCTGCTCACTCCATTTCCATCTGTCTGAGTCCATGTTATTCAATTCCTTTCGTAGTTCATTCCAGGCCTATTCGATTGTGAAACCTGACAAATCCACGCCCGGAGAATGACGATGAAATTCCTGGATACTGCACACATCCACATTCTTCATCCTCTGGAACGATTTCAATCCTTCGATTCCTGCCCTGAGCCCGTCCATGGTAGTTGTTATGGGAACGCCCCTTATCACCGCTCTGGCCCTCATTCGCACCTCATCAGTTCGTGGAGCCGTGCCGCTGGTAGGCGTATTAATAATCCATCCAACAGCTCCATCCTCAATCATATCAAGAATATTGGGCCTGCCATCTGAAATCCTGAAAATAGCCCGGCTCGGCAAACCGTTTTCCCGGAGCACTGTGCTTGTGCCTCTTGTCGCATAAATTACAAACCCAAGATCAATCAAGTCCCGGGCAGGTCCAAGAATGCCGTCTTTGTCTTCGTCCCGCACGCTGAGAAAAACATTGCCCGATTCCGGAAGAGTATTGCCGGCCGCCATCTGGCTTTTTAAAAAGGCCATGCCCAGGCTGATATCCATTCCCATAACCTCGCCGGTAGACTTCATCTCCGGGGTAAGCACAACGTCGATCCCCGGAAAACGCGCAAACGGAAAAACAGCTTCCTTCACAGAGTAGTGTCTGGGTTCGATTTCTTCAGTGTAGCCAAGATCCCTCAACTTTGCCCCGGCCATTACAAGCGCAGCAAGCTTGGCCAGGGGCACACCTATGGCCTTGCTCACAAAAGGAACAGTTCGCGAAGCTCTCGGATTGACTTCAAGAACGTAAACATCCTCATCCTTTATTGCAAACTGCACATTCATGAGACCACACACTCCAAGTTCCGATGCCATAGCGTGAGTATGCCTTCGTATCTGTTCTTTGACTGATTCAGAAAGCGACTGGGCAGGTATCATACACGCGCTGTCGCCTGAATGCACACCTGCCTGTTCCACGTGCTCCATAATGGCGCCGATAACCGCAATATCGCCGTCAGAAATGCAATCAACGTCCGCTTCGACGGCATGTTCAAGGTAATCATCAATAAGCACGGGCCGATCAGGAGATACATCTACTGCCAGGGCCATGTATTTCTCAAGCATAGGCTCGTCGTATACAATAACCATTGCCCTGCCTCCAAGCACGAACGATGGACGCATCAGGACCGGATAACCGATTTTATCGGCAATCTCCTTTGCCTCCTCAACACTCATTGCAATTCCACTGTCCGGCTGCTTTATTCCAAGCTTATTAACCAGGGCCTGAAAAGTCTGCCGATTTTCCGAAGCGTCTATGCTCTCTGGCTTGGTGCCTATGATGTTCACTCCGTTACGCTCGAGATCTGATGCCAGGTTCAACGGAGTCTGCCCGCCGAATTGAACAATAGCGCCCTCGCAACCTTCCGCCCGGTATACATTAAGAACATCTTCCAGCGTAAGCGGCTCAAAGTAAAGCCTGTCGCTGGTATCATAGTCTGTGCTGACTGTTTCAGGATTACTGTTAACCATGATAGTTTCGAATCCCGCGTCGCGCAGAGCAAACGAGGCATGAACACAACAGTAGTCGAATTCAATTCCCTGGCCGATCCTGTTTGGACCGCCGCCAAGAATCATAATTTTTCGTCTGTCGGACGGATTACTCTCATTGTAAGAACCATAATGCGAATAAAAGTACGGGGTATATGCGGTAAACTCGGCTGCACAAGTGTCAACAAGTCCGTAAACAGGAAATATATCAAGCTTCTCCCGGGATCTACGCACTGACTCCTCATTGCTCTCCAGGAAAAAAGCAAGCTGTCTGTCGGAATAGCCCATCTTCTTCGCCTGTAAGACCAGGTACGGATCGCTGAAAAAAGCTTCTGCCGATCCTCCGCGTTTTATCTCATCCTCAAAACAGGCAAGCTCTTCCATCTTCCGCAGAAACCACCTGTCAATGCCCGTAAGAGCTGCGGCAGCTTCAACGCTCCAGCCACGTCTGAATGCTTCACGAAGCATGAAAATTCGTGTGGATAAAGGCCGCCGAAGCTCAGATTCAAGCTCCGGGTCGGACATTGATTCAAAAATTGAATCTTTGCGGCCGCCTCCAAAACCGTTATGCCCGGTCTCCAGTGAACGCAAAGCTTTCTGCAGGGATTCCTGAAAGTTGCCCCCAATACTCATCGTTTCGCCCACTGACTTCATCTGCGTCCCAAGCGTATCATCAACCTCTACAAACTTCTCAAATGTAAAACGAGGTATCTTGGTTACCACGTAGTCGATGCTGGGTTCAAAACAAGCCGGAGTCTCCTTGGTAATGTCATTGCGTATCTCATCAAGCATATAGCCGACAGCCAGCTTGGCGGCAATCTTTGCAATCGGAAATCCTGTCGCCTTAGATGCCAGGGCGCTGGACCTTGAAACCCTGGGGTTCATTTCAATAACAACCATTCGGCCGTCGGACGGATCCACTGCAAACTGAACATTCGAGCCTCCGGTATCCACGCCAATCTCTCTCATAATGGCTATTGCGGCGTCTCGCATCCTCTGATATTCACGATCTGTCAATGTCTGGGCCGGGGCCACAGTTATGCTGTCTCCGGTATGAATACCCATCGGATCAACGTTCTCGATTGAACAGACAATCACACAGTTGTCTCTGCCGTCTCTCATGAGTTCAAGCTCGAACTCCTTCCATCCGAGAACCGATTCCTCAATCAATACCTCGTTGATCGGACTGTAGAAAAGCCCTCTCTCAACTATTTCCTTAAATTCTTCATCATCATGCACAATTCCTCCGCCTGTGCCCCCAAGCGTAAATCCCGGACGGACTACAAGCGGATAGCAGCCAAAATTCTCGCGTAGCTTCCAGGCTTCGTCTATAGAATGCGCCGAGAAACTCTTGGGCAAGTCCAGACCTATGGATTCCATGGCAGTTCTGAATAAATGACGGTCTTCGGCCTTCTGGATCACCTCTGCCCTGGCGCCAATCATCTCCACACCAAAACGATCCAGTACCCCCAGCTCATCCAGACGCATGGCAAGATTTAATGCCGTCTGCCCTCCAAGAGTAGGAAGCAGGGCATCGGGCCGCTCCCGCCGGATCACCTCCTGCAACGCCTGAGGAACCAAAGGTTCCACGTAAGTCCGGTCTGCAAACTCCGGATCGGTCATGATGGTCGCCGGATTGCTGTTGACAAGCACAACTTCATAGCCTTCATCTCGTAAGGACTTACAAGCCTGCACCCCGGAATAATCAAATTCACACGCCTGCCCTATCACTATCGGACCGGAACCAATAATCATTACTTTCTTAATGTCTGTTCTTTTTGGCATGGCTTTCCCTGTTACCTCTTAGTCTTTACAGAAGCTGCAATAAATTCCTTGAACAGCGGATGCGCCTTCAGCGGCGTTGACTGAAACTCGGGATGAAACTGGCAGGCAACAAACCACGGATGGTCCGGCAGCTCAACTATCTCCACAAGTTTCTTATCCGGCCAGACCCCGGCCAGCGTCATTCCATTGTCTTTTAACAAACCGGCATATTCCAGGTTCAACTCGTATCTGTGCCTGTGGCGCTCAACCACTTCCTTCCTCCGGTAAGCTTTTGCGGACCTGCTGCCCTTGCTTAATACGCAGCTATACCCTCCAAGTCTCATGGTCCCGCCCAGATTTTGAACGTCTTTCTGGTCTGCCATCAAGTCAATTACCGGATTTGGCGTGTCCGGAGCAAATTCTGCGCTGTCAGCATCCCTCAACCCGCATACATTCCTGGCAAATTCCACAACCGCGCAATGCATCCCCAGACAGATTCCCAAAAAAGGTATCCCCTTTTCCCGGGCATACTTGATCGCCTTGATCTTTCCCTCAATACCGCGCGAACCGAATCCGCCTGGCACCAGGACGCCCGAGACGTTGCGCAGAAGATTATGGGCATGCTTCTTTTCAACATCTTCGGATTCTATCATTCGTATGTTCACTCGCACATCATTGGCTATACCGCCGTGAGTAAGCGCCTCATAGATACTCTTGTAAGAATCCTTGAGACTGATGTACTTGCCTACTACCGCAATCTCCACCTCGCCCTGGCCGGGAGAGATTAAAGTCTGTATCATTCTTTTCCAGTCCCTGAGATTCAAACGATTAACATGCAAGTTAAGTTTTTCAAGAACGTAAACATCAAGATCCTGTTCTGCCAGTTTCAAGGGAACTTCGTAAATCGAATGCTCAACATCCTGCTCCTCAATAACAAGCTTCCTGTCTACATTACAGAAAGCCGCGAGCTTCTCGTAGTGTTCATCCAACAGAGGCTGTTCACACCTGCAGATGAGCATGTCCGGTATTATTCCTATTGTCCGCAGAACTCCGGCTGACTGCTGTGATGGCTTTGTCTTCATCTCGCCGGAAGCGCGGATGTACGGAACCAGAGTTAGATGCATGAAAAGCGTGTTTCCCGGACCTGCTTCCTGCCTGTACTGGCGGAGGGCTTCGAGAAAAGGCATGGATTCAATATCACCGACAGTGCCGCCGATCTCGGTAATAACAATGTCCACATCATCAGCGTCCAGCGCCCTGATCGATTGCTTGATCTCGTCTGTAATGTGGGGAATCACCTGCACAGTCTTGCCAAGATAACCGCCTGCTCTTTCCCGTTCTATGACATTGCTGTAAATTCGCCCGGTGGTAAAATTACTTGCCTGTGAGCATGAGATGCCGCTGAATCTTTCATAGTGGCCCAGATCAAGATCTGTCTCTGCTCCATCGACGGTCACGTAAACTTCGCCATGCTGATACGGGGACATTGTGCCAGGATCAACATTGAGGTACGGATCAAGCTTCTGCAGCCTGACGCGATAACCTCTTCTCTCCAGCAACAGCGCTATGGAAGCCGAGGTCAAACCCTTGCCAAGAGAAGAAACCACTCCGCCGGTCACAAAAATATGCTTTGTCATATTGACTCCATTATCTTCTTAATTATGCCGGGTATTTGCATGCTTTCCCCGCTCAAACAGGCGTTGGAGGCCTGTTCTCAAAAACAAACTTAAACATCCAGTCCAAGCTCGGAATATTTCCTCTCAAGCCTGTCTTTTTTTCCCGCCCCGGTATGATCAACGGCATAACGCCCGGTAAAACAGGCGGTACAGAAATCTCCATCTTCACTGAACGGAGAAAGCAGCCCATCTACACTGAGATAACCCAGAGAATCAGCCTGTATGAATTCGCGTATTTCCTCAACATTCTTATTGCCGGCTATCAATTCATCCGTGGTCGGGAAGTCTATCCCGTAAAAACAAGGGCGCGAGGTCGGCGGTGAAGAAACCCTGACATGTATCTCCTTTGCGCCGCTATCACGCAAACGCTCCACTCTCTGCTTAACAGTGACACCGCGAACAATAGAGTCGTCTACAACCACAACCCTCTTGCCGTCCACTACCTCGGGCAAAACAGAAAGCTTCAAGTCAACGCCTTTGACCCGGTCTTTGGGCACAGGCATTATGAACGTCCTGCCCACGTAATGATTTCTGATAAATCCAAAATCGAGAGGAATGCCGCTTCCCCGCGAGAAACCAAGCGCCGCGCTCATTCCGCTATCAGGCACCGGCACCACTATATCGGCCTCGACAGGATGCTCCTTTGCCAGCTGTATGCCATAATGCATCCTTGCCTGATGCACATTGTGCCCAAAAACCCTGCTGTCGGGACGAGCAAAATAAACCATCTCGAAAACACATTGCGCCAATGGTTCAGCCGGTTCGGCAAATGTTCTCGAATGCATCCCGGTTTCATCAATAATTACAAGTTCACCCGGCGCAACATCCCTGACATATTCGACCCCCACCTGGGCAAGTGCGCAGGTTTCGCTTGCAAAAAACCAGGCATTCCCATTCCGGCCTATCGACAACGGCCTGTAGCCATGAGGGTCCCTTGCAGCAATCACACAATCGCGAGTCATTATCAGAAAAGAAAAAGCGCCCTTCAACGTGCTTAACGCTCGAGCAACTCTTCCAGGCCTCGATCTGTACATCGGATCGGCCAACAGGTGTATGAGCACCTCGCTGTCTGTACTGGTCTGAAAAATCGCGCCGGCTTCCTGGTACATATCCCTGAGTTCATCGGCATTTACAAGATTGCCATTGTGCGCCACAGCCCACGTGCCGTCCAGACAGTCAACAGCCAACGGCTGAACATTCTGTATCTTTGTAGATCCGGTAGTGGAGTATCTCACGTGTCCTATGCCGATATGCCCGCTCAAGCTGCCAAGGGAATCCTTGTTGAAAACTTCTCCCACGAGCCCCAAACCCTTTGCCGTTTTCATCCGCTTTCCATCAGAAACAGTGATTCCCGCCCCTTCCTGACCGCGGTGCTGCTGCGAAAATAAACCCTGGTAAATCAGCTCAGAAGCCTGTTCAGCGCCGTAAACTGCAAATAAACCACAACTTTCTTCAGGATGATCTCTGTCGCACCTCATAGAATGCCTCCGCATCACTACACGAAATTAAAACAAACCGGCTCCGAATAATTTCCCGGACTCACAGGGGCATAATTGCCGGACAAAACCAACTCATCGCTTGGCCGCGGCCGCGCCAAAAAACTTCCAGTATCCTTGCCTACACCCGAAAACTGGCCTGGCACATTTTGCCGCTTTATCTAAGGCTCACTTTGAAAGTCATCCTTGCCTACCCTCAACAAGTTTTCACGCCAGACTTCAAAAGCCTTTTTCGGCCAATTTTCCATAACCATCGTAGAATATCAGAAGAAATTACGGTATCAAACAGAAAACTTTTTGGAAACGCAGTTCTTGCTACCTGCAACAAATACCTTATAATATCCGCAAATTCAGTTGAGGGCTAAAGCCAGCGGTAGTGGTAAAAATAAAATGAAATACTGACACATAAAGAGGAAGAGTGTTAGACGGGATTTACTGGATAAACAGGATGAGGGAGTTGTCAAAGCGGCGCTGCAAGCGCCTGATTGACAACAGCTAAACCTCTCATCTCTATTTATCCTGTTCATCTAGCCCGCATATCTCACAAACTTCCTGCTGCGAATGCGGATAGCGCCACTGCGACGGCACGAATTGGTAAAACGCCAGATTGCAGTATGTCTATACGGCTGCTCCGGCGTTTTACCAATTTGCACCCCCGCAGCAGCGCTCTCCGCGTTCTCGCTACGAAATTCTGTGAGATATGCGGGGCTAGCCGTGTCCGCCATAGTCCCGACTCAGTTGCGGAGGTCGGGACGAAGGCTGGATTAATCCTGTCCAATATATCTTTTCCGGCGACTTCAGGAAGGCATATATGGGAGGGTTTTCACAATGTTATAACTTATTGCCATGTAAGGCCTTGCATGGGTAGCCTGAAAGAACTTTTACCACAACCAAGCCCGCCTTAAGGAGGCGTTATGAATGAAAAAATCAGACTTGGAATAAGTTCATGCCTTCTGGGCAACCAGGTAAGATACAACGGGCAGCACAAATGGGACCGTTTTTTGACCGAAACACTGGGCAAATATGTTGAATATGTGCCGGTTTGTCCCGAAGTGGAATGCGGACTGCCAGTGCCGAGAGAGGCAATGAGGCTTGTTGGCAACCCGGAATCTCCCCGGCTTGTCA
>CAZIXB010000025.1:0-16701 GCA_964543205.1 uncultured Victivallales bacterium | reverse complement strand
ATGTCTGGCAGCTCAAAGACCTGGACGGAACATCAGACGGCGGCCTGCTGATGGTTGAACCTCCATCAGGGACGGTGATTACAATTCGCTGATTAAGCGCTTAATTGTAGGCTAGAAAAAGCTTGACCTTTAAGCCTTACTGGACATATCTTTACACAAGGTCGAAAATTTATTTTAACCAGACTAAAACCTTAGCAGGAGCGGAGGCAAATCAGATTATGAAACGCTTTTTTTATTGTGCAGCAGCTATTTTATCCACGTTTGCAATGGTCGGCTTTACAATGGCTGCTGAGCCATTTGAACCGGTTTTCCTGCTGAAGCAGTATAACGGAAAGTGTCAGGTGAAAACTCCGGACTCACGTTCGTTTGTGACTGCAATGCAAAATAGAGCATACCCATACGGAACTATTCTCAAAACTGGCGCTGAAACTGTTGTTCATCTTGAGTTTTCAAAAAACAACACGTGCAAGGTTATGGCAAATACAACACTTGAACTTGCCGAAGACTCTAAAAACAAAAAGCTGAAACGTCTTCTCCTTGATGTAGGAAAGATTGAAGTGACCCTCGATGAAGAGCTCAAAGAGACCGGCAACAAGATACAGGTTATGACCCCAACATCCATATGCGACGCTCCGGGTACCAGATTCACAGTTGCCGTGCAGGTGGAACAAGACCTTAAAATTGCAGCTTTTCTTGTCAGCAAAGGAATAATCAAAGTATGGGGCGAACATTTTACTGTGCCAGAGCTGGTCAAGGACGGAAGCGTATCCATCGCCGCTTCCAGCGACATGAGCTTTATACGGCTGCGCAATCTGAAAGGAAAATACAAGGTAGAAATCCGGGACGAAAACGGCGAACCCAGAATTGTTGATACTGAACCGGGAGCAACTTTTAAGATTCATCAGAGATGGTCGCCCGACGGGAAATATCTACTGGTGACAACTGTCCTGGTTTCACCTGACGGAGAGCTTCAGGAATCCATTACTCATAAAGTCGAGGCAGATGCGCTGACCGATGTTCCAGAAGAATTGCTGCCGGAAAAACCTGAAGTTGTGGTTGAGGAAGAAGAAACCGGTGAAACCACTACTACAACAGGCCAGGGAGTTACAGTAGTGACAACAACAACTTCCACTACAACCACGACAACTACTACTACGGTGCCTTCAGTGACGCCAGTGGGGCGCTTCTAGCGCGCATATAAATACATCTCAGGCGTTTTTGGAGCATAAGCTGTCTGCAAGATGTGAGCGCTGGCATCATATGGTCAGATTGGATAAGAGGAATAGCAACTGCATTCCGGTTAATCCGAATCTCTCGTGATTTTCGCGGGAAATACGGGTTAAAACAACGGAATGCAGCGTTTTTTTAGATGATTCATTTGCAAGGCTAGCCTGACTTAGTCATGAATCTTCGTTGGGAGAGTGCATAGGTTGCGGCAGATCAAGGGATTGTTGCAGGATGCCGGGCGAAGGCGTGTTATAACACTCCGAGGTCGGCTTTCAAAACAAGTCATTGAGATGTCGTGATATGTGTGCTCGCAGTAGATTGTTCATGAATAAGTCAGGCTAACACTCTGAAAGGAAAGACAGGTCATGTTTATAACTAAATTTAATAAGATGATAAAAAATCGTATTTTGTGGGGAGCTTTCGCCATTATTGTTTGCATTGCTTTCATAGGCGCCTATTCGATGGGAGGCGGCAGCCAGAAGACCGAGCGGCTGGCAGGTCGAATGAACGGACATGATGTAAGCATGGATGAATTCAATCGCGCCATCCTTTTTACCATGGAACTGAGACAGCCCCGGCAACTCGGCCCTGAAATGCAGAGACTGGTTCGGGAAGAAACCTGGAAACGGCTTGCGGCTCTGCAGGTTGCAGAAGAAATGGGATTGCAAACATCTGCCCGTGAAATGGAAACATTCAAACGGCGTGATCCCAATTTTCAGGAAAACGGCGAGTTCAGTCAGAGGAAATTCGAGCAATTGGCGCGTCAGCGGAATATTCCTGTCAGACTCTACGAAGATTACCTGCAGGAACAGATCACGCTTGCTAAACTCAGCGACCTGTTTCAGACATCCGTTTGGATTTCTCCCGTGGAAGCTGACCGCAAGTTGCGCAATTTCACTGACGAGCGAACAGTCAAATGCGCTCTATTTGAAGCTGATAAATTGAAAGATGACATCGATTTGTCCGAAAAGGAAGTTGAAGAATTCTATAACCAAAACAAAGAATTTTTCAAGAGCCCGGAAAAGGTGAGCGTTAAATACGTCTCGTTCCCCTACTCCGCTATGCTCGATCAGGCGGAGGTATTGGATGTCGATCTTGAAACGTACTATACAGACAACCCCGAACTTTATACCAAGACAAATGCGGCAGGCGAGGAAACTGAAATTCCTTTTGAAGAGGTCAAGGATGATATACGCGAGATTCTTAGAAAAGAGGAAGCCGCCTACCTGGCCTATAGAAAAGCTGATGAGTTTGTTTCCCGGCTTACCCCTTCTAACCCGTCCGACGAAGTTCCGTCTTTTACAAAGCTTGCGGAAGCCGAAGCTGTCTCAGTGTCCACGACAGAGCTGTTCGGCGCCGGTTCAAACCCGGCGGCAATAACCAACAATCCTGAATTTACCGCGGTGGCTTTTGCTCTTGAGCCTGAAATTCCAATGCGAAGTTTCAGCGATCCGGTCAGCGGCAAAGATGCAGTCTATGTTCTTTCCGCCAATACAAGACAGCCGGAGAGTGTGCCTGATCTAGAAGAGATTTTCGACGAGGTGCGAGAGGTCGCAGCAAAAAGGAAACAACAGGAAGCTTTCTGGGAAAGCATCAACGAGATAAAAGAAAAAACCGCTGATTTGATTGAAGAGAACAAGGATTTCGAAAGCGTTATTGCCGAGATGGGCGGAAATATTACAACTACGCTGACGTTTTCAGCCTACAGCGAGAAAACCCCGGACTACGACTATTTCCGGTCGGTCCTGGAGAATACACTCACCCTCAATGCAGGAGCGCTTTCCAATCCCATACGCGTCCCGGAAGGAGCGCTGCTGGCATACGTGAGCAGCCGCGAACCCGGCAATGTCCAGGCCATGGAAAATGCCAGGACAGAGATCCGGAATATGGTTTCAAGGTACAGGGCTGAAGGCGTCATGCAGGACTGGAAAGACTACATAATGGGCAAAACGGATATAGAAATATTGTTGCCCCCGATAGAAGATGAGGAGCAAGAGCAGGAAGCTTCAGCAGCGCCTGCAAATCCCCGGGCCTGAGACATCTCAAGAGACCTTAACCCACAGATAACCCGTCAGAACCTTGATCTTGCCAAGGCAGCAAATTTCGCTTATCCTTGGCTTTGATGAAAGCTTATCTCATAGTCCTGGATTCGGCAGGCATCGGAGCTGCTCCAGACGCTGAAAAATATGGCGACGCAGGCGCAAGCACAATACCCCACACTGCCTCTGCCTGCAAGGGTCTGCATCTGCCGTTTATGGCGTCGATCGGGCTTGGAAATATTCCCGCCCTGATTCCCGGCGGTCTGCCGATCCAGGGTGTAAGGCCCGCGTATTCGCCTGTTGGATCATATGGAGCCATGCAGGAGATGTCATGCGGCAAAGACACCACTACCGGTCATTGGGAAATGGCGGGATTATTCCTGGAAAAGGGATTTACTGTCTTTCCCAAAGGACCGCCTGCGTTTCCCCGTAAACTGGTAGACCGGTTCGAGTCCAGAACAGGACTGAAGATCCTGGGAAACAAGGCCGCAAGCGGAACTGAAATTATTGAAGAACTGGGCCAGGAACATATACGCACCGGCAACCCCATAGTTTATACCAGCGCAGATTCAGTGTTCCAGGTTGCCGCACATAAAGAAATTATACCCCTGGAACAGCTCTACGACATCTGCAGCATGGCAAGAGAACTTTGCAACAAATACAACGTCGGGCGAGTAATTGCCCGGCCATTTGTCGGCGGGCCCGGCAACTACAACCGAACCGACGAGCGAAAAGACTTTTCAATGCCGCCAACCGGCGAAACTATCCTGGATAGATTGAGCGCATCAGGTATAAGCACGGTGACAGTTGGAAAACTTGACGACATTTTTGCGGGACAGGGAATATCAAAAGCTATCCATGTTGAAAACAATTCCGGGGCAATGTCAGCCCTTGAAGAACTTGCGTCAAGCGCCTGCGCCACTCCAACTTTTGTTTTCGCCAACCTTGTTGATTTCGACATGCTGTACGGTCACAGGCGCGACCCCAAGGGCTATGGGAGCGAGCTGGAAAAAGCGGACGCTTTTCTGCGCGCTTTCAGTCTTCTCATCGATGATAACGATATCATGTTTATCACAGCAGATCACGGCAATGACCCTACTTTCAGGGGCACAGACCATACCCGTGAATACACCCCCATGCTCTGTTACTGCAGAAACCGCGCGCCTGAAAAACTCGGGATACGAAAAGGATTTTACGATATTGCCCAGACGCTTGCCACCCTGTTCGGGACGCCGCCAATGGAGAGAGGAAAAAGTTTTTTCTGATCTTACTTCGCCGGCTGGAGCATGTGCCAGCATGTGTGACCGTTTATGTCCACTTTTTCCCAATCGTCGGTTACCGCAGCCTTGTTCTGAGGCTCCATCCCAACTGTAAGTGTCTCTGCCGCAATATAATCGCCAAAACTTTCCATTACCTGCTCAATCTCCGGCGGGGCGCAGTACATATACTTTATCCTCTGTGAAACTTCGAGGTCTTTCTGTTTTCTGAGATTTTGTATCCGGTTTACAATTTCCCTTGCGTGTCCTTCTTTCACAAGCTCTTCGGTCTGACTGGTTTCAAGGGCAACTGCTACCTCTCCCTCCGAGGCGACAATAAGGCCCTCCCTCGGGATACGCTCAATCAAAGCTTCATCCGGCTGAAGCTCAACTTTTTCTCCATCGATATCTAGTTCAAGGCTCTTCCCGTCAGCAAGCTGTTCCGCGTCCTGATCCCCGAGTAGCTCTATTGCCCCGGCAACTTTCCCTACCCTTCGGCCCCACTTGGGGCCCAGAATCTTGAAATTCGGCCTGGCCTTTAACCTTACGAGCCTTGTCTCATCGGATTCAACTTCAACTGACTTAACGTTCAATTCATTAAGAGCTATATCCTTGAGCTCGTTTACCTGCCTTCTGATAATTTCGTTGCGAGAGACAATATGCATGCGAGCCAGGGGCTGCCGCACCTTGATATTGTGCTCGGAACGCAAAAGACGCCCGAGTTTTACCACCAGCATAACCAGGCTCATTTGCGACTCCAGTTCGGAATCCCGCAGACTTTCATCAGGCTCTGGAAAATCGCAAAGATGCACTGAATCCGGCATGCCCCGGCCTTTAAGATTCAAGTAGATGCTTTCACTTATAAACGGAATGAACGGCGCCGCTATCCTGGATACTTCAAGGAGAATGTGCCACAAGGTTTCATACGCCTCGGATTTATCCCCGTCATCCTGAGATTTCCAGAAACGCCTTCTGCTTCTTCGTATGTACCAGTTGGTCAGATCATCTATGAAGGACAGGAATGGTCTCACAGCTTTCTGCAGGTCATACGAGTCCATGGCATTCGCAACTTTTTCAGAAAGACTCTGAAGCGAGCTGAGTATCCACCTGTCCAGTATGCTTGTTTTCCTGTCAAGACCTGTTGCCTTGTCAGGGTTCCACTGATCAATATTGGCATAGGTTACAAAAAAACTGTAAGCGTTCCAGAGAGGAATGATCATGTGGCGAAGAACCTCCCTGACCCCGCTTTCTGAAAAACGCAGATCTTCAGCCCGGACGACCGGCGAGGAAATCATGTATAACCTCAGGGCATCGGCGCCATAAGTTTCTATTATGTACTTGGGATCGGGATAATTTTTCAGCCGCTTGCTCATCTTGCGGCCGTCCTCGGCAAGGATCAACCCGTTGACTACTACATTCCTGAAGGCGGGTTTTCCAAATAAAGCGGTCGATAGAACCATGAGCGTATAAAACCAGCCCCTGGTCTGATCCAGCCCCTCGGCTATGAAGTCGGCGGGAAAATTCTGTTCGAACCGCTCTTTATTTTCAAAAGGATAATGAGCCTGCGCGTAAGGCATGGCGCCGCTCTCGAACCAGCAATCAAGAACCTGCGGCACTCGCCGGAATTCTTGTCCGTCATTTTCTTTAATGACTATCTTGTCAACGATATGCTTGTGCAGATCATCAAGTTTGATGCCGGAAGCATTTTCAACTTCTTCTATGCTCCCGAAAACCCTGTGCTCTTTTCCGTCCTGGCTTTCCCATATAGGCAGGGGCGTTCCCCAGAACCTGTTCCTGGATATTGCCCAATCCCTGGCGCCTTCAAGCCAGTTGCCGAACCTGCCGTCCCTTATGTGTTGAGGCGTCCAATTGGTGTCCTTGTTCGCTTCCAGGAGCTTGTCCTTGATCTGCTCAACGTTCACAAACCATGTGGAAACAGAACGGTAAATCAGGGCCGTATCACACCGCCAACAATGGGGATAACTGTGAATGATGGTTGTCTTATGCACGAGTTTGCGCTCAAGTTTGAGCTGTTTGATTATATCCAAGTCAGCCTCTTTGACCTCGCGTCCAACATAATCAGATACAGGCCCGGTAAAACGGCCTTCGGCGTCGACAGGGCATACAGCAGGGATTCCTTTCTGCCTCCCAAGGTTTGAGTCATCCTCTCCGAATCCCGGAGCTATATGAACAATCCCGGTTCCTTCCTCCGTCGAAACAAAATCAGCCGCAAAAACCTTGAAGGCTCCTTCCGCCTTCTTTTCCGCAAAATATGGAAAAAGTGGTTCATATTGCAGCCCTTCAAGTTCGGAGCCGGAGAGTTTCTCGATCTTCTCTATCTGTGATTCATCCCGGTAATAATCTCCAAGCCTGTCTTCGGCAAGATAGTAAACTGCGTCTTTCTCATGTATCCGGGCATAGGTGATATCCTCTCCTACTGCCAGCGCCATATTTGAGGGCAGCGTCCATGGCGTTGTCGTCCACGCCAGAATATACTCGTTGTCTCTCCCGCTCACTTTGAACCTGACTGTTATAGCGGGATCCTTTACATCCTCATACCCCTGGTTGGCTTCAAAGTTGGACAAAGGGGTCGAACATCTTGGACAATAAGGGAGGATTTTGTGTCCCTTGTAAACCATGCCGCGGTCGTAGAGCGACTTGAAAACCCACCATATCGATTCCATGTAGGTCGAGTCCATGGTCTTGTAATCGTTGTCAAAATCAACCCACCTGCCCATCCGGGTGACTATTTTCCGCCACTCTCCTGTGTAGCGAAGAACAATACTCCGGCATTTCTCGTTGAATTTCTCAATGCCTAGTTCTTCAATCTGCCGTTTGCCGCTTATCTGAAGATCCTGTTCGACTTCGTATTCAACCGGCAAGCCGTGACAATCCCATCCGAATCTCCTGTCAACATAGCGGCCTCGCATCGTCTGGTAACGGGGAATTATGTCTTTGATCGTGCCTGCAAGTAGATGTCCATAATGCGGCAATCCGGTTGCAAACGGAGGCCCGTCGTAAAAAACATACTCATCCGAACCTTTCCGCTGTTCCAGGCTTTTTCTAAATGTCTGTTCCCTGTCCCAGAAAGACAGTATACCGGTTTCCATTTCAGGAAAGTCAGGCTTGTTATTCACTGGTTTAAACATCTTTTCTGCTTCTCCACTGCAAAGGCCCCGATATTTCGAGCCAACTGGTAAAATGCTGAAAATAGCTAATAACGGAGAATCTATCAAATAAAACTTTGTTGACTCCAATGTTCATTTTGCTTGCCAACTCCGCCATCCCTGATATTCTTATAAGCATTATGAAAAATTACCTTGGATTTGTTGTGCTGCTGAGTGTTTTTTATTCATGCCTTCTCTATGACGTAGACGCAAAATCATCGAAAGGGGTCAACAAGCTTTCCCTTGGAGGACGATACTACGCCGAACAGGAGGATTTTCCTGAAATTCCATTTGGCGACGGCGATGTTGCCTACGGAGTTGCCTACGAATATCACGAGCCTGCAGCCGCATGGCAACTTGCGGCTACATACTGCCCCGATGTAACAGGTGACGATACAGTTGACTATATCATTACTCCCGAGGTCAATCTAATAGTCAAAGACGGAATCTGGCGCGGTGGCATCGGGATGCTTTACAGCTACCTTGAAAGAGATGACCATGCTGCTGACGATGACGAGTGGGTTGGTCCTTATTGGCAATTGCTGTTCGGCCTGAACATTCCCTTCTTTGGAATAGACTTAAAGGCTCGCACATATTACGACTTTGAAAATTTCAATGACCTGGATGAATTTGAACTGGACAAGCTGGATTATGGAGCCTGGGTCAGTTTTTCATTTTAGCGCTTGAATTTGCTCATAAGCCGCCAGAAAAGAAATTTGATAAGGGATACAAGGGATACCCTGCTCCGACGCTTGTTCGGATGTCTATCCGGCTTTTTTCTCATGTATTCTCTATCGTAAATACCCATAATGCTTGATATTTATAATGCTCAGACGAGCCGGGATCAACTTAAAATGAGACTCAATGTAAAAATCTTGATGTTATCTGCCTTTCTAACAGGCGCGTTGGCGCACCTTGCCCCGAGTTTCGCCAGCGAGCCAGCGCTCAGTAAATCAGTGGTCAAAATATACTCTGCCACTCAGCGCCCGAACTATTCCATACCATGGCAGTCTGATCAGCCGAGGAGAGCAAGCGGAACCGGCTTTATTATAACAAAAAAACGGATTCTAACGAACGCGCACGTTGTGTCTGATACGCGTTTTCTTCTGGTTCAGAAACACGGAGACCCGAAACGATACCTTGCAAATGTGCTTTTTTCGGGCCATGACTGTGACCTCGCGGTTCTTGAAGTTAATGACGCTGATTTCTTCAAGGACACAAAGCCTGTCAGGTTTGCAAAAGATGTTCCCGACCTGAACGATGAAGTGCTCGTTATCGGCTTTCCTTTGGGTGGAGACAGGCTTTCAGTGACCAGGGGCATAGTTTCGCGCATCGATTATAGTGTCTACGCCCACAGCGGCGTCGACCAGCACCTGGTTGTCCAGGTCGACGCGGCCATAAACCCGGGGAACAGCGGCGGGCCCGTAGTATACAACGGAAAGGTTGTCGGCGTAGCCTTCCAGTCAATGGCATGGGCGGAAAATATCGGTTACACTATACCGGTTCCCGTCGTAAACAGATTCCTGGAAGATATTAAAGATGGAACTTACGATGGCTATCCGGAACTGGGTATAGGATATATTAATACCAGAAACCCTGCCCTGCGCGATGACATTAGCCTCTCCGACAGCCAAACCGGAATCCTGGTCTCCTACGTTGATCCTTTTGGCAGCGCCCTGGGAACTATAGAAACAGGCGACGTGCTAACGGAGATAGAAGGCCACAACATCAACAACGAAGGCCGTATTGAAATTGACGGCAACCAGATAAATTTTTCAGAAGCGCTGGAACGAAAACAAAAAGGACAACATGTGGAATTAGGCGTCTTACGCAAGGGAAAATCCATGAACTTATCGTTGACCTTGAACACCGATCCGGATCCATATACTTTCAGCGTTCTCTATGACAGGCAACCGGAATACTTAATGTACGCCGGGCTTGTATTCACCCCAATCACCCGGAATTATGTTGGCGCCGCAGTCTCCGGTTCGCTCAACGCTAAGACACAACAGATTCTCTATTATGTGACAAACGCCAAAATCGATAAGTTGTACAAGGATAGGCAGAAGTTTGTTGTCCTCTCACGGAGGCTTGCGCATCCTGTCAATACTTATACCGACAACTTTGTTGAAGGTATCGTCTCAACTGTAAACGACATTGAAATTCTCGGACTCGACGACCTGAACAAGGCATTCAGCAAACCCGTCAACGGTTTTCATATCATCAAATTCGCCGGGATGCGCGATTTTCTTGTTCTTGACGCAAAGGAAGCAAAGACAGCTACTGATATCATCGCCGCAAAGTACGGCGTTCCAAACTTGAGCCATATTATATCGGGAGATAAATGAATACTCTCAATCGAATCGCCATCTTAACAGCGCTTGCAGGACTTGCCTTGGAGTCGGGAATTGCAGAACCGCAACACCTGGAAAACTCGGTCGTCCAGGTCATCGCAACATACCAGCACAGCAACCCCCTTGCGCCATGGCAGAAACAAGCTCCCGGAGTCAGAGTCGGTTACGGCACATTCATCAGTGACAAGCATATACTGACAAGCGAAAGTCTGCTTCGAAATAACACGTTGATTGAAATAAGAAAGGTCGACTCAGGCACAAAAATCCCGGTTGAAGTGTATGTTGCCGAGCCACAGGCCGACCTTGCGCTGCTGGAAATTGCTCCCGGAGAAAACCAGTACAAACCGCTTAGCATTGCAGAAAAGGCCGAGAAAAACAGCGAAGTGACCCTGGCACAATTTTCCGATTCCAACAATATCCAGATCGGCGGAGGAAAAATACTGGAACCTTCGGTCCAGTCGCTTCCGTTCGCTCCGCATAGCTGCCTTATTTTCAAGGTGTTGACTGATCTCAACGTCGACGCCCGGGGCGCTCCTGTCCTTAAAAACGGCAGTCTTGCGGGAATTGTGTTAGATTATAACCGGAGTTCACGTACCGCGAAGGTACTGCCCTACCCCATCATCGACAGGTTCATAAGCGACGCGTTGAATAAACCATTTGAAGGCTTTGCTTCGGCAGGTTTTCTCTGGTCACCGCTGATTGATCCCGCAAAAAGATCATACCTGAAACTTCGGGATGAGTCGGGAGGAATACTTGTCCTCGGGCTGCTTCCGGGAACCGAAGCAAGTGACCTGCTCCGTCCAAACGATGTGATTTTAAAATGGGACGGTTACTCCATAGACCGTCTTGGGTATTATAGCGACCCCGATTTCGGCAAAATACGCCTGCCGCACCTGATACATGGGAAAAAGGCGGCCGGCGAGTCGGCCAGGGTCGCCCTTCTAAGAGACGGCCAACACCTCCAGGTAGAACTGCCGCTGCAAAGGATGGAAGATGACAACCTGCTTGTCCCGAGAAACTATCTTGGAAAACCGGCCGATTACGCTATTGAAGGCGGGTTTGTTATCCGGGAACTAACAGGACGCTACCTCAAATCGCACGGACGAAACTGGAAAAAGAGATTGCCTTCCGAGCTTGTGCACCTTTACTTGAGTCGGCGCTTTATGCCTGAGAAAGCCGGAGATAAGGTCGTTATAGTCTCACAGGTGCTGCCCGACCCCATAAATATCGGGTATCAACAGTTCAACAACAGAATACTTACACACGCCAACGGAGTCAGAATTGAAAATATGGGCGATATTTTCGAGGCAATAGAAAAAGACGGGAATATACACAGACTCAGACTCAGGGGAATGGCGGTCGATCTGACGCTGGACAAGCAGTCGATCAAGGCGGCAAATTCAAGGCTTGCGACAAAATACCGCATAGCGGAACTTAAAAAGAATAGCGAGGTCAGGCGACACTGATATTCACCGGAACAGCCAACACGATCCGTGAAATCAGTCTAAGACGCGCATGAATTCTTTCTGCCTGACGGCGATCAAAGAGACACAATGCATAGATCAGGTTATGTCAATAGATCAGGACATGATGCAAGCTGGTTGTGATCATCCCTTTGAAACCGCTGCGCCTGAGTTTAAATGTCACATGAATGATGCGGCACAGCCGTATAGAAGACTGACAAGGAAGGCTTCACGTGAACTTCCATAAACACATAATGGACATAGTAAAAACCATTGTCTTTTACCTTGTCCTGGCTGTAACCGGCACGCTGGTTGTTGCGCTTGGCGCCTCATTTGCAAAATCCAGCCGGTTGATTGAATCGGTCAGGAAATCCGACGCTTACCTTGCTCAGAAAGCTCCCAGACAGGCGCTTGCAGTGATAAATGAGAACGAATATCTTGCGCCTTCTTATCCATCCTATTTCAGAGCGCTTCACTGCAACGCCGTAAAAGCCTATGCCAGGCTTTCAAAATTCGAACAATCCATGGAAACGGCAAAGGAGATCTATAAATGGAACACCAGCAAATCCTCGCCATCTTCTGCTCTTCTGCCCGACCTGGCGTCAAGGGCAGACAAGCTTGTTAACATTTACTTGCAGATTTACGGGTCCGGTTTGAACTACAACAAGTGGTCAGGTTACAATGTCCTGCTTACGGAGCTTCGGCGCACCGGTAATCTGGATATGCTGGATAAAGTTGCGGATCACATGCTGACCGTTGCTCCGAAAAGCCGTCTTGCCAGAAAGACAAAACAATATGTTAAGCATAAAAAGAAAATCGCCTCGGCCCGCGCGAATAGAGCGCGCACAACAGAGACAATGAAGCAACCGGCTATAGGCCACAGCGCGCAGAAAGACACTAAGTCCCCTCCAGAGAAAAAGGCGGAGGAATCCAGGAAATCCGCAATCAGGACCGATAATCCTTATGCCGGGCAGTACCTGAAAGCCAAAAAGCAATATGTAGAATTCTACAAGACCGTGCAGAAACTCAAGGAGAAACGGGATGCGGCAACCGGCAAAAAACGTGTAGAATATGCCAACAAGCTCCACAAAATGAAGTATGAAGGTGTTTCGCTCCAGAATCAGTACCAAAATGCTGCGCGTCGCTATAAACAATGGAACCAACAAAATCCTTCCGACTAAATCAACGGACACCGGTCCAAAAAGTGAGGAACATATCACTGCTTCATTAGCAAAGAAGTATTTCTGTCCGGTAACGGCCCTGAGAGTGTTCATAGTATTGCTCTGGCTGGCCACAACTGCCTGGCTGATCCGCTTCGAGGCATTGCCGCACCTCTTCACCGGCACACTGCAGGGATACCAGACCGTGCTGCCCTCGGATGTTCTGGTCGCAGATTCCTGGATGAACCTGTGGATTAACGGGGAACCGGCTGGATATTCGCACTACAGTGTCCAGACAGAGGAAATAGGCAACCAGACCTATTACGTAATAACCAATACAGTGGAACTCGGGCTGCGGATACTTGGCAAGGCTCACCGCATCGAAATGGAAAATGCCGCTAAAGTCGATCTCGGATACCGATTACAGGAATTCCATAGCAGCATTACCTCTACGGCGTTTTCTGCCGACATTTCAGCAGAATACCTGGAAGATGGAATTTATAACGCGACTATTTCCTACAAGGGAACAAGCGAGTCGCTACAACTGACGATACCTGAGAATGCGGTGGTGTTTACCCCTATGACCGGTCTTAACTTGAAAAATATCAAAGTAGGCCGCGAAACAGGATTGAGAATCTTTGATCCCCTGACCATGAAGCCTGCGCTGATGACAATAATTCCGGTAAAACGCGAGAAAATAACCATAGACGATAAACAATATGACTCAATGGTAGTTCACATGGAGTACAGGGGAACAATGTTTAAATCATGGCTGGATACCGAAGACGGCGCCCTGCTCCGTCAAACCACGCCCTTTGGGCTCACAATGCAGAAGTGCGACCCTGATAACGCTTTCTTGGCAAGCACAAACGCGGCCGATGCTCCCGATATTTTTGAAGCATTAGGGGAACAACTGATCAACAGGAATTAATCATGATAAAGATCCAGAATCTTACAAAAAAATTCGGAAAATTCACAGCGGTAGATAACCTCAGTCTGGAAGTCCCGAAGGGCGAACTATTCTGCTTTCTCGGCCCTAACGGGGCGGGGAAAACAACAACAATAAAGGTCCTTACCGGACTGCTTAAGCCCACCAGCGGACAACTGCACATCGACGGCAAAAATATTGTAACCAACCCGAAAGAAGCCAAGAAAATTATGGGTTATGTTCCAGATATGCCGTTCCTCTATGAACGCCTCACACCCGACGAGTTTCTAGCTTTCATCGGCAATCTCTATGACCTGCCAAAAGATATTCAAAATTCGCGCAAAGAAGAACTCCTCGAACAGTTCGACCTGGCAAAGTACCGGAACTCTTTAATAAAAGACTTCTCTCATGGTATGAGGCAGCGCCTGATTTACGCCGCCACATTTCTCCATCGCCCGAAATGTCTGTTCGTCGACGAGCCTTTGATCGGATTGGATCCATATACCATTAGACTGCTTAAAAATATGCTTCGAAAATACGCGGCTGATGGTATGACTATATTTCTGACAACCCATATTCTAGCCCTTGCCCAGGATATCGCCGATAGAATAGGCATTATACTTGAAGGCCGTCTCATTGCTCTTGGCTCTTTTCCAGAACTACAGCAAAAAACTAAAGGCCAGTCCCTCGAAGATATCTTTCTCAAGATGACAACCGGCGACAAGCCCGAGATGGGAGGAACCGGCGATGTCGGTATTTTCGGCCCTCACATATAAAAATCTTCGTTACACAGCCAATATCGGACGCATACTGCGCGCGCAATCCCGATTCAAGATCCTGTTTATTTTCTTTTTTGCGGTCATCTTCGAAACAGGTCTGTTCAAGCTTTTTCTTGATGGCTTCCAACTGATATCGCGGCTGAGCACAGCGGGTTTTCTTTTGATGCCCAGGCTGTTTACACTTTTTTTCCTGGCCATGGGAATGATGCTCGTGGTTTCAGGCATAGTAAGTTCATATACAACCATCTTCCGTTCGGATGAAGCTCCCTTCCTTCTGGTGCGGCCGTTGAGTATGCGCGAAATCGTTGTCTACCGTTTCTTTTCGTCAACATGGCTTTCGTCCTGGGCCTTCCTTTTCATACTTCTTCCGTTTGTCTCTGCGTTCGCCGCACACGGAGGCGTTTCAGCTTTCTTTCCGATATGGACCACCTTTTTTTCTATCCCTTTTCTCATTATATGCTCGTCACTGGGATCTCTTATCACCATGGCTTTCGTGCGATGGTATCCAAGAGGCAGAGTCGCCAGATACATTGCAGTCATACTTGCGGCGGGTGTTGTTGTATGGCTTTACGCTATCGGGCGCACAAGCGCTTCCATACCCATTGAAAGCAACCTGAACCTGTCGCGGCTTGTGCCTGGAATGGCTGTTTCTTCCAACAAACTTCTGCCGAGCTGGTGGATAGCAGAAGGCGTCATGGCGCTGACAAGGGATGAATGGTTGCGAGGAAGCCTTTTCTGGCTCCTGCTCTCTTCGACCGCCGGAATCATGACCCTGGTTGTAGAGTTTGCGGGCGGTAAAATATTCTACGAAGGCTGGCAGAAATCATCAGTTGGCTCAGGCAAGGCGGCAACAGGCTCTTTTATTGGCTCAGTAGTGGACAAAATGCTTTTCTTCGTTCAACGCGATACCAGGGCGCTGATGGTTAAAGACGTCAAGACCTTCTTGCGCGACCCGCAACAGTGGTCCCAGGCATTAATCTTTTTTGGACTTCTTGCTATATATTTCTCTAACCTGCGCGCGTTCAACTACCACACCTATGCCGAACGATGGCGGAATCTTATTGCATTTCTTAATGTCTTCAGCGTGTCGGCGGTAATGTGTTCGCTTGGTTCAAGATTCGTCTATCCCCAGTTAAGCCTCGAAGGACACGGTTTCTGGATTCTAGGCCTTTCTCCCATAACATACATGAAAATTGTCATGGCAAAATTCTGCGCGTCCGCATTCGGCATGAGCATACTCAGCGTGGGGCTTATGCTCCTCTCATCCCATATGCTCCGGGCATCGCTGATAGCCCGGCTGGTGTCCTCGGGCATCGCGCTTTGCGTGGCGCTTGCAGTCTGCGCATTGTCAACCGGACTGGGCGCAATATTCCTCAACCACGAAGAAAAGAATCCAGCAGCGATTGTTTCCGGTTTCGGCGGTACGCTCAACCTGGTATTCTGTCTTTGTTTCATGCTCGCGGCGATTCTTCCCTTTGCGTTTATTTTTCACCTGAGACTGGGGGGCATGTCCTACCGCTTCTATGTAATTGCCGCAACACTCGGTGGAGTCTGGCTCCTTGTCATTACATGCGCAGCCATAGCAATTCCTTTATTTGTCGGGCTTCGTTCCCTTAAAAACCGCGAATATTGAGCTGCCGAACGGCGGGATTGATCTTGACATTACGCCTGTTTTTTTGGAGGCTGATTCTCAAGAGGAAAGCGGTATGGACAATAATAACTCGACGGAATGGACACAAAAAGCTCTCAAAAACATGTCTGATGCCGTCATCGCCGCCGACAACAAGGGATGCATAACTCTTGTTAACCCGGCCGCATCCCGTATGCTCAACAAGTCGGCAACAGAAATTATTGGCAAATCCCTCAGAGAAAGCGTTAAGCTTGTCGATCTGACTTCGAAAAATTCTATACAGTTGCCCAATCAGTCCGACCTGCGTAAAGACTCTTCTTCAAGGATCTTTACAAATGCCGCCCTTGTAACCGATGAAGGACCAGAGGCGCCGGTAGAGGCGGTTCTTTCTCCAGTGACAGGTTTTCGCGGCTCGGTTGCAGGCGAGGTATTTGTTCTCAGGGACAGAACCAAACAGGTGGCAATAGATCAGTTTTACCTGATGAACAACAAGATCGAAGCTATTGGAAGCCTTGCAGGAAGTATAGCGCGTGTTTTTAACGACTGGATCGGAAGAATTACATCTAAAGCTTCTTCGATAGTGGATAACCTTACCCCGCGCACTCAGGCACACAATGACGCAATCGCTATTCTTGAGACAAGCGAGAAAGCCAACGCGTTGTCCCGCAGACTTCTGAGCATAGCCAACGCAAGCAACC
>CAZIXB010000024.1:15345-17296 GCA_964543205.1 uncultured Victivallales bacterium | reverse complement strand
AATAGGGCGCCATTTGCTTGAGCTCTTCGAGCAGGACGGAACGCAGGTCGGATTTGACGTCGGCGGCTTGCGTGTCGCCAGCAAGTGACGAATCTACCAGTTCGATTTCTGCGGGCGTGAGATTGAAGAGCTGATAAACGCGCTGGTTAATTTCGCTTTCGATGTCGAGCAGTTCCTTGCCAGTTACTCTTTGAGCTTGGAAAACGAGTTCGCCTAAATCAGCTTCTGCATCCTCTGAAGCATTAGGAATAGGTATTTGTTCAATATATTGAGCAATGAAACGAACAAACCCTCCTCTGATCAAATTACTAAGACGAAGATAGAACCACAGAATCACATCCGAGTTCAATAATGCAGCGAGCCATACTTTATCTGTGGGCATTAGATACATAGTGTTGATTAGATAGTAATTCTTTGCTGAATAGGAAAATTCTGAGCGCTTTGCTATATCTGGGAAAATAAGGGCAGGTTTTGTGAACTCCTCATAATACGCACAAGACCTCAGCTCCCAAAAATACTTGCCCTGATCCCATCTTTTTACCAATCCCTCACGAAACGGCTTCATCCATGCGTATATGGCCGGATAGGTCTTCTTGAAGATGGCTTCCGCATCCTTTTTGCCTGACCATGGGTGTTCCTTGTTTTCGGACGACTCGATCTTGATCAAGTAGTAATCGGCAAAATCTACCCGCCACCTTTTCACATCACGCCCCCGCAAAAAGGGAACAAAAACTTCCTTGGATTTTGGGTCTTCCTTAATCAGTCTATCCCGTGTTGCTCGCTCAACGACAAAGGCTTCATTCAGACCAGTCAGAACACCGCGGTAGAACTTGCCCCCAACATATTCTCCAAGAGGAGTTCCTGTAGCCTTTAACTTCTCCAATAACCTCATGACCACCGGCGATTCCAGTCGCCAGGCTTCGGGTTGCAGCTCGGATTGAGCCACAGCGAATCCCTGAGAGCGGACGACTTTCCCGATCTCACTCAGTTTGTCGTCCTTTGCCCATGTATACGCCCGGACATCATGATCGGGCGGCACAACGTCCGTGCGGTCGCCGATAAATATCGAAGCGTAGGCGATGGCGTCAAATACCGGAGCATCACCGAAGTCGATCATCTGCCGAATCCGCAGCTTCTTTGCGAGGAACTCACGGAGCTTCTTGCCGTAGGCGGAGCGATAATATCTGTTTGAGGTGATATAGGTGAGAACACCGCCGTCCCTCAAGAGTTTTGCGGACCGCTCATAGAAATAGACGAACAGGTCGGCTGTGCCAACATAGCAATCATAGGCAGCTTGAAGAGCCGGTTTCTGATCCCTGATCACCTCCTGCCGCACATACGGTGGATTGGCTATTACAATATCGAACCCACCATCGTCAAAAACATTCTGGAAATACAGATGCCAGAGAAAGAATGGGCGTTCGGGTTTGCGTTCCAGTTCGTGGAGTTTCTTCTTGCGAACAGCATCGGCTTCTATCTCAGCCTGAAGAGTAGCTAGCCGCTTTTCTTCCTTCTTGCTCGGCTTGTAGCCTTTCGCCCGTTTCTGCTTGGACTTGATTTCTGTCTTGAGCTGGTGCAGTTCAATCTCCAGCCGTTCTTTGTGCAGGGCGATGTTGTGGTCAATATGGTCCAGCACGAACCGGTCGATCTCGGCATGGATCCGTGCCTTTTCTTCCGGCTTGGTCTCTGAAAAGTAGCGATCCATTAGCGCAATGATGTTCTTGCGGCGTTCTTCATCAACCTGCACCCGGAATTCATTGTCAATGGCGCCGAGATTAAATTCATTCTGCTTGGAACCCAGCACTTGCACAGATATCTGCTCACCTTCGGTCAGACTGTGGAGAGGGATACCTTCAAACGATTCCAGGAGGGAGTTCCCCTGCATAATCTTGTAATCGAGGTTGGGCAATGGGCTGGGTTCTTCTTCGTCAACCACGAGCGCGAGCCAGAA
>CAZIXB010000024.1:0-15245 GCA_964543205.1 uncultured Victivallales bacterium | reverse complement strand
TCACCAAGATGCGTCTTGAGATATTGAATCAGGCTTTCCTGGCACATGTACTGAACAATAGCCTTTGGGGTGTAATAGGCGCCCTTATCCTTGTTGTCCTCGAGCAGGTTCTCGAAAATATGTCCGAGCATTTCGGGATCAATACCGACTTCATGATCTTCGGGATCGTTTTCATCAATGGTGAAGTTGTACTGACCGAAGAATTCGAGCAGGTCAGCGAATAGTTCTTCAGGAAAATCCACACCGGTTACATCCGGATCGTCGCTTTCAAACAAGCCTCCGTTCAGGTAGGGTATCCGTGAGCCGGTAAGTTCAAAGATATCGTTCTGCCTGCCCGGAGTGTTCAGCGCGCCATGGAACAGAGGAATCAGGCAACCGCTGTGGAAATGCTCCTTGTCGGAGCAGTGTTCGAACAGATCGGCAAGAAAATTCGGATTCCCATCGGTCCATTGCTTGCGGTCGGACGGACAACCGAGCCAGCCTTTCTTCTGTATGAAGTGAAGAAAGACAATTCTTCCCAGCAGACGCTTCGCAAAATCCCTGAGTGGCTTTTCGGCTGCAGCGCGTTCTTTGCCGTCAGTTATTTTGCCGACATCGAAGACAGACTTTCGATATTCTGAGTTAATCAGATAACTCGCGAACTTTTCATAGTGCTGTTTGTACGCGCTGAAAAATTCTTTGTTCAGCTTATCGACAGAGAAAGCTTCCTGCACATCGTTGAGTGAAGCGTGGTCCCGTTTCCGGCTCAGTTCGTAGAACCGATCTGCCGCAGTCCGGCAGGTTTCGTTGGGTCCCAGAACATAGGTATAGCGACGTGTGGCCGTTCCTTGTTCAACGAGATTGCCGTCTTCATCGAGTTCAGATTCCTTGGCCGCAAAGGTAAAACGATAGTCGTCGGAGTTGGAGTCGAAGATGACAAGGACTCCGTGATTTGTGGCCTGGTCGATTCGTCTTGCAACTATGTTCCGCAAACCAACCCTGTTTCGGTGCAGTTGAATTTTGTCCGAGACCTTGACTTCAAACAAGGTAAGCACTTTGCCGTCTGTGAGCCTGACATCGCCGATTTGAGCGAAGTCTTCCACAGAATCTTCCGTACATGGTATTTCCTGCGGTTCGTAGAAGGCGACATGCGGGAACACATCCTTCACGACGTCACGCCAGCGGTCGCGATCGTATGGTTTACTTAGTTGTTCTTTCAGTTGTTCGCGATCCATAAATTCAGTTCCCCTGATAAGATTCGGATATAATGATTTCCGGTTGCAGTTCTTCCAGCGACTTGACCGAAACAAGCGGTCTTTCATCCTCGGTATCGTTTGTGCCCAGCGGATACTTGCGGACGATCTTCATCAATTTATCGAGCAGATCCACCTGTGTGACTTTGGTCTTCTTTGTACTACGCTGGAGTTTATTGATGTCACGCTGCAGATTCTGGAATTTCGCGAGCTTGATGGCCTGTTTGGCGGATTTCAGCAGGGCGAGTTCTTCGTCTGACACAAATGCCAGCTTCGTGAAAGCATCCAGGTAAGCTAATGCCTTGCGTTCGTTGGGGCCCTGGTGAGCATCGACAACACGTTGTTCCACGGCCTCGGCCTGTAGTTTAGCGCGGAAATCGTCAAGGGCCGCGTTAATGTGGTCATGATGCTTGTCGTGAAGGTCAATGGCTTTTTCTTTAACATTGGCCCGAAAGGCGTTGGCTGTTTCCACAAAACTCAGCTCTTCGATGTTTTTTTTGCCTGCAACAAAGCAGAATGCGTCCCGTCGCTGGTTCCGGATAAAAGTGATGGTGGAGCCGGTCTTGGTTTTGTCCTTGCGTCCTGCTCTTGCACGCAGAGGCATGTTCTTGATTTTGCGGAACAGCTCCGGGCTGTTCTCCTTGAACTTGCGCAGTTCCATCAGATAGGCCAGTCGTTCGTCGCGTTCTTCCTGAATATCCTTGTCGAACAGGCCAAACGATTCGAATTCTTCGTCCGTTGAATAGATCTGACTGTCTTCACCCAGCGCGGAATGGAAAGCCTGGAGTTTCATGATGGCCTTCTTGTTCAGTTCGATATCATCGTCAACTTTTGCGGTGGGGAAGAAGTTGAAGACATGGATCCGCGACGCAGTTGTGCCGATCCTATTTACACGGCCGATACGCTGCATCAGGCGTGTCGAATTCCATGGGGTGTCGTAGTTCACAATCACATTAGATCGATGCAGGTTTATGCCTTCAGCGAGGACCTCTGTGGAAATGACTATATCGTAATCATCTGCCTGTTGTGCCAAAGGCACATTGGCGTCGAAATTGGCTTTTACGATTGGCATACGTTCCGAGCGGCTTGTGGAGTCGACGGTAAGAACCCTAGAGAACCCATGTTCTACGAGTCTGGCCTTGAGGTAGTCTGTTGTTTCTTTTGATTCCGAAAAGACCACCAGCTTGCCCTGTTGGTTGATTTCCTTCTTTAACAGCTCGGCATTCAGGCAGCGCACAAATTCATCAAGTTTTGGGTCCACATTCCGCTTCTTAATGTCGTCCCACGCGGCGCACAGATCTTCAAGCAGCGCGTGGTCCTGTTTGAGTCCGGCTGCGAATTCCGATTCAAAATCGTCCGGCTTGCAGATTGAAATCGTCGGGTCGGTTTCCATGACCTCTGCCACTTTCAGCGCGAGTTCGTCTTCCTTGTTGGCCAGTATATATTTGGAAACACCAAGATTTGGGGCGATATAGATTTTCCTGTTCTTGATCATCGTTATCATTGCCTGGCTCGCATCCCGGAAGCGGTGCAATGAGTTGGTGAATGCGAAGAAGCTGCTGTCCAGCCGCTTGACCAGTAGGGTCTTCATGATACGAGCCAGCTGGCCTGCCACAAGATCCGCGTTCTGGTATTTTGCCTTCTTCTCCGGTTTCAGCAGGGCAATTGCACGATAGCGGTTGTATGTCAGTTGATCCTTAAGAATTGCTACGGTCATGTCATAGAGGGCCTCAAGTTCAGGATCGAGCTGATAGAGAATCCGCTGCGGCTTCTCAACGGCCGGGAATACTATATTCTGATCATCGAGATCCTTTTTGTATTGTTCATGCTCCTGCAGGTCGCTACGTGTTCTGCGAATTGTGATATCGGCAACAACCTTTGTTCTGATGAGTTCGTAAATTCCCTTAACTCTGCGGCGCGCTTCCTGAACATTCTTGAGTTTCATGGCGGCCTTGAATTCTTTGATTCTTGCAGCGAAGAATCTTTGCAGGTTCGAGATCTCCAGCGTGGAATCCTTTCCGTCCTGGAACAGGAAGAGTAGATTCCGTATGTCTTCCGGGCGATTGTTAAGCGGCGTGGCAGAAACAAGTATAACTTTCTTCTGGGCTAACGTGCCGTCGGGTAATCGCCTCTTCGTAGGTGTTTTGCACAAGCGCTGCAGGTCGTCGTACGCGTCTGCGGTATCGTTTCTGAACTTATGAGCTTCATCAACTATGACGAGATCGTACTGCGCAGGGTTCCTGACCTTGTGAAGGCTTCCGTTTGTGATGATGTCGGCAGTTTTCAGTTCGAACTTATCAAGAGCTTCCTGCCAACTCTCCTTCAGCGCTGGAGGCACAACAACTAATATCTTCGAAATATGAGTGGGGAAATCATTATGGAAGAAGAATTTCTTCGCAATCAGCGTTGCTACGATCGTTTTCCCAAGCCCCACAACATCTGCGAGAAAGAATCCGTTATGCTTGCGCAATAGTTCGTACCCCTGGCTGACCGCATCTATCTGGTAGGAAAGCCGAAGAAAGCCTGAGGGGAGGTCGGTTATGGCGTTAGGATCAAAATCCACGCTTGTTCCGAAATATTCGGTCATAAACTTGATATATAATTCGAAGGGCGTGAATTGCTCGTTCAAATATGAGTTGTCTTTTACGGTCTGAACGTCTTTGGGAAGAATGGATACGGCTTCAGACCAGAGCTTCTCAAATTCTCCCAGAGCGAATGTCACGTCATCGTAATCGTGTAGAAGGACGTTGAATTCGTAGTTCTTTCGGTTTTCCTCCGTACCCAACCCGACGTTGGTTAGATTTGAGGATCCGGTAATTACGGCTCCAGGCTTGTGTTCGCCAAAACCCTTTGGCCGGAAGATATAGATTTTCGCATGAAGACGTCGCGAAGGGTGGGCTCTGATTTCCAACTTTTCAGAGGCTACGTCGTCAACGAATTGGAGTATTCCTTGTTCCACCTCCCTTGAATAGTGTGCACTCTGAATATCGGTGGACAGATCTCTTCGGAACTCTTTCAATGTTTTGTCGGCGTCTGCCAGAAACAGCAACCCTCGTTTGTGGTAATCTGCGACGATGGCATCGACATTAATACCGACCAACAGCCGAATCTTTGGGACATTCTCCAGATAGGGGCGCACAGCAAAGTAGCCGGATGCACGGAGAAACCCAATGAGGGCATCGAAAAACTCAATGTCCTTATTGTGTTCGAAGATACCCGCGAACTTGTTCAACAAGGTATTCTCTTTATCATTCGTAAAGAACTTCGTGCTCAAGACTGCCTTATCCTCTTTCTGTCAGCTCTTTGTCCCGATTTCCTGTTTCATCTCCACCAGCCTGTTCAGCAGGAACGGCTGCGGTTGACGGCGACCGTTTTCCCACTGGTTGACTGTGCTGAAAGTCACACCGACTTCCTTGGCAAACTGTTCCTGTGTCATTCCCAAGCTTTTTCGAAGAGAACGCACAAGCTCAGGGACATCTGGTTCTTTTGTCATTCTGCATCCTCACAGACTTTTTGATCGTTATATGATTCGCTATATTGAACGCAATACAGACCAAAGTCAAGCAACGGAAGGCATAATCTTATTCAGCAGACAAGGTAATCATGAAAGAATAGAGGTAATGTAAAGCTCCACTTCCTCTATTCTGGCTTGAGTATGCTCAAAAAAAGAAAACATGAAGCCAATTCGTGCCACAATTTGGCTCAAATGGCCGGAATCGTGCAGGTTATTAAGCACGTAAATCGAGAAGATCCAATAGCGTTCCGGCGCAAATAGTGGCAATAATGGCGCTATCAATTGTTTGTGCCGGAGGAGTGTGAGATATGCGGGTTAACCCCTGGACATACTAGGTCTGCAGAACAGCCCCGCTCCTTCGCTTGCCAGGTATTTCTGATGGGCTGTTCTTTGTCTGGAGTATGTCCCCCTAAACACGCTTATCTCACACTTTTTCGTCCAGCGGACCGACGCCGGAATATGCGTCAAAACCGCCGTCTACACAGAGAGTAACGCCGTGGATAAAACTGCCGGCATCAGACAGAAACAGTGTTATCGGTCCCAATAACTCTTCCGGGTTGCCAAAGCGATTCATTGGTGTATGGGAAATAATCGATTCACCGCGCGCAGTAAGCGTCTTGTTATCTTCCTGAAAGAGAAGATGGTGATTCTGCGTTGTGTCCAGGAAACCCGGAGCTATTTCGTTCACCCTTATTGAGGCGTCGGGAAAATCGACTTTTACTTGAACAGACAGCCATTTGGTCAAATTTGTGACCGCTGCCTTTGCATTTGAATATCCCGGGACGTTTGTAAGGGGCGCGATGGCGCTCATTGAAGAGGTGTTGATGATAACCCCTTTTCCCTGCTCAGCAAAATACCTGCAGAATGCCTGTGTCGGCATGAATGTCCCCTTGTAGTTCAAGGCAAAAACTTTGTCCAGTTCATCAAGGGACAGTTCTGTAAACCTGCCGTCTGGCGGCACACATGCGCCTTTGCGATTTCCCCCGGCTCCATTGATCAATGCGTCGCATCTACCGAATTTGCCTATTATGGAGTCCAGGGCGTCTTGAATGCTGCCGGGTTCCATTACATTGCATTTCAGGCCAATTGATTGCCCGCCTTGCGAGTTGATCTCGGCTTCGAGTTCTTTGACTTTTTCTTCCTGGATATCAAGAAGGGCTATTTTTGCCCCTCTTGCCGCCAGCATCTTCGAAACTGTTCCGAAGATGACTCCGGCGGCTCCGGTTACTGCCACTACCATTCCTTCTACACTGAATTTGTCCTGCGGTATTGTTGTCATTTGTCCCTCCCTATTTTGTCAGCGCTTTCTCAAATTGAGTTTTGAATTGTTCTAAAGATTCCTTGATTACAGCTATATCCCCGGGCGCATCCTTATTAATGACAACTTTCAGGGGAGCCGACATGCCTAATAGGGGAGTATAACCGCGTTTGGATATCGCTTCGATATACTGGGGCCCTGTTTCATAGTCAACAGCGCCGGTGGGCATAATGATCCTGTTTTTATGCCTTTCCCGGACGTAAGGGGCAAGGAGATCAGACAATCCCTTAGGTCCATGTGAACGAGCGGGGAATATTTTTACAGCATCAGGTTCAAGTCCGTCATCCCTTTCAACAAAATACTGGAATTCGGTTGGCGTGAAGATTGCCGGAGCCGCAAAAACGCCTGACTCGTGAGCTATGCGAACAAAATCTTTCCCTTCGCCGTATCCGCCCATTACGTTGGCAGGCGCAACTATCATGTCGAATCCCATTTCGATAGCCGATTCTAACTCGGCAGGATTAATAACGCTGCCTACTCCCAGCACAAAGGGATTCTCACCGGAGCTCTGGTCGCGTTTTTTTACCAGTTCCTGCATTGCCTCCCGAAGCAATCCTTCGTCGATTCTAAAGGTTAGTTCGGCCACATATCCGGCGTCGTGGATCTCGGTCACTGTAGTGACGATATGTTCAGGATTCTTCACGTGGCTCTTGTTCATGACCACTACAATACCGCTTTTTCTTAAAGCCGCATCCACGGCGGCGCGTCTCATTTTATTATTTTCCATTCTTCGATTCCCTTTTTATTTTGTGTTAATATACACTTTCGAACTATCGAAGCGCGCTGACCCCGCCGCCGCCGGCAGCTCGTTTAACTTCTTTTTCCACTTCTGATTGTTTGACCATTGTTACGTCACCAGGGGTTGCCTGCACACATATTCCGTGTGCAGCGCCCCACTGTACTGCTTCCGCAACATCTTTGCCTTTCAACAGCGCAGCGGCTACGCCCGACATAAAGGAATCTCCACCGCCTGTCCGGTCCACGATCTCAACATTGTTGCGCGTTGTGGCAAGATGCAACTTGTCATTTTCCACGTCATACAAGACTGCGCCCCAGTTGATCCTGTCGGCGCTCAGCGCGGCGCGAAGCTGCGTTCCTATCAGTTTAAGGTTGGAATATTTGGCCGCTACATTGCGCAGCATCTCCGAGTAAGCCTCGAGCCACACATCAAAGGGCTCGTCCTTGCCTACTTCACGGGAGCTTTCACCAAGTGCGTCACTGAAGTCGCTCTGGTTGCCTACAAGAAAATCGGTGTGCGCTACTATTTCGCGGTTTTGTTTTCTTGCGTTTTCTTTGTCGGGCTCAACCTTTGAACGGTAGTTGAGGTCAAATGACCGATATGTCCCGGCTTCGCCCGCTGCTTTCATGGCTTCCAAGGCTACCTCTCCGGAAGTAGGCGAGATGAGAGCATAGATGCCTCCGGTGTGGAACCATCTCACGCCTTGTTCAAAAAGGGATTTCCAGTCAACATCGCCAGGCTTAAGCTCGCGAATGGCAGTATGAGCCCTATAGTATTCAGTTACAGACGGCAGCACGCCTTTGCCAGTCCAGGTAAAATTTATTCCGTTGTGTATAGTTCCTTTTTTGTCGGTGGAGAACTGACCTTTTCCATCGGTGGAGAACCAGACGATATTTGAAACATCCACACCTGATTCTCTGATCTGGTTCTCTATATTTCTGCCCACTCCGTCGTCTACCAGGGCGGTAATTACTGCAGTTCGCAGGCCGAAACAGTAGCTCAGGCCTTCGGCTACGTTTGTCTCCCCCCCGCCGTGCCATAACCTCGCGGTTCGGCTTCTTGCGGTGGGAGTGTCTCCCGGGTCGAGGCGAAGCATGACCTCGCCCAGAGATATTTCGTCGTACTTGCAGCTTTCATATGATTTAATTTTCATCCCTCTATTCTCCTTTCACAGCTTTATAAGCCGGCTTTCTTCATAAACATTATGAAGCCAGCAGACTGCTCCATGCCAAAAAATCATGTCAAACAGATTAATAGCGGCAAGACTTTGAGACAACAAAGAATTTGCAAAGTACAGTGTTTGCATTCAGTTATGCAATAAAAAGCGTCCTAACCCCGCATATCTCACAGAAGTTTATGAGATATGCGGCCTGTTTGCCGCTTTGGTCTCTCTCAATACATCTGTAATCAGGGATTTACGGTTTTTCTGAGAAGCGGAACCTTCCGAATCCCCGTGACTGCCAGAAAAGACCATGCAAAAACAAAAGCCGTCACTGCAGGAACTGCTATAACCGGGTGCAGTGCGGCTCCCGGAATGTTGAGCGCTGCAAGGACTCTCAGTAGCATCGGATGAACCGCATATATTCCAAATGCGGAGCCTGCCAGAGCATATATCAATTTGTCTGTGTGCGAATCTGAATATCCGGATGTTGCAAATTGGGAGCGCATGAACAGAAAAAAAGAGAGAGCATAGACCACTACAAACGGACTCAGGCTCACGTAGACAAGCGTCGCTCTCTGGCCTCCTGCTACAGGCCAGAGAATTCGGCTGATTAAAGCAATTGCAGCCACAGACGCTAAAGCAGTTCCGGAGCTTATTCTACGAGCGTTCCTTCTGAGTTGAACACGGCTTAGTTCGTAGCCAGCCATATAATAGCCCAGGTAAGGAATGAACCTTGTCAGCATGGTGTGATGTTCTTCTGTCCCGTTGTAACGCAGAGACATGGAAAAAGCGCTTGATAAGATAAGCATCCCCGCCAGAAGTCTTATTCTTTTCCATTGTTTAACTTTTTTTGAATAAGCTGCAAACACTGGGGTGGCGGCGTAAAGACCGGGAAGCATGTACAGATACCAGAGGTGATAATAGGGCGCTCCTCTGAATATATCGGATAGATAAACTTTCCATCCTTCCGGTTCAGGGGACATGAGACGGATCAGGATATACAATACAGTCCAGAAAATAAGAGGAAAAATCAGTTTGCATCGCTTGCGGTAAAATCGGCCGCAAGTCAGGTCTCGGGCCTCTTGAATCAGGAGCGATCCGCTGACCATCACAAAAAGCGGAACGCACAGCGATGCCGCGGCGGTAGCAAGGTTGGCTGTCCACCACAGTGGGCCGGACGCGTATCTGGTTTCGTTTAAAACCGGAGCGGCTACATGGTACAGAACCACCGCTAGACACGCGGCTGAGCGGAGGATATCAAGCCAGAGCTTTCGTTGCCTGGCGCCGATCTCAGGAACTGTACTGACCTGGGGGTATGATCGGACCGAACTTTTCTGCCGCTTGCCGTATTTTCTCCGCGGTGTCATTCCATCGCTGGTAAACAAATTCAGGGCAGTCAGGCACATTCTCCCTGAAGTATGTATTCGCTCTTTCCAGTTTTGCCAGACAGGGGCTGCATCGGAAAGAGAACTGGTATTCATAATCTTCACGCTCATAGTCTTCGTCCAACAGATCCTTGAAAAGCGGGGCAAGGTCCTCGTAAAGTGGAATTAGCCCGGTAGGTGTTTCAAATGCGTCAACTTCATTGTTTGTTCTCTTTTCAGCCCAGTGCAACCATACCCTCTTGGCAAGCCTGCCGGTGCAGAATTCGGCATCTTTATTGCGCAGGAAATAATTCATGGAGTAAACCCGCGGGATGCTTGTCATGCCTTTAACGAAATCAATGTTATTCTGGATGTACTGACCAAGGGGGTAACTGATAAAGTCCATGTTGGCCATAGGTTGAGGAACTCTGAGTCCCTCTTGACCAAGGGTGGCCGATGTTGTTTCTGATTCCAGCGTCAAGGCTTTCAGGATTATCCCGTCTTCCCAATTCAATGATTCTTCCACCGGAACAGAAGTGTCGCTATCTCTTCCTCCGTATATCACCCCGGCTACTTCAACCCCTTGCTTGTCGTCCCATGCCGGATCCAGGTTTTCAAGGTACTCCATGCGGATGGTATAGCGGGCATTGGGGTGAGCCAGAGGTATATCATTGCCTGCGGAATCTTTTTTGCCTTCGTGCCATCCGGGACCCGAATGGTTCGCGCCTTCTTTCGGCGTATCCATTCCCATGCCCAGCCAGTAAGGCTTATTATCCGGGCCTGTCAACACATTGGAAAAGATGGTTTCCTGAGGCTTCATAAGAGTGTCAAATATGAGCGGATCGTCTTTCGGATTGACGTCCCTGATAATGCCGAAGATTCCTCTTTCAACGTTTGCCGCCCGGAACTTTCCATCTATGTTCCTGAAGTAGGCAATATCGTCGCCGACAATTTTTTCGCCTGGCAGCATAGCCGTGGCAGTCTTGCCGCATGCGGAAGGATAAGCCCCGCAAAAATAAGTTGAACGGTCTTTTTCCTTGTTGTGACATGACATTATAAACATATGTTCGCAAAGCCATCCTTCAGTCGACGACTTCTTGATGGCCAGCCGCATGGAATGCTTTTTAAGACCGACTGAGTTTCCCGCGTACTGGTTGTTCATCGAATATACACTCAACGTCTCCAGATCCTGGTAAATGCGTCGTTTGTTAATATTTATGCTGCAGCCGCGTTCATCGAGTTTGCCCGCGCTGTGGCAGAAGCGGAAGAAATCGTCCTTTTCTTCCGACTTCATGTTCTGGAAGTGTTCATAACCCCGGCGATACAGAATGTCTTCTGAATGAGCCACATAGAAGGAATCTGTAATCTGCGCGCAACCTATGGAAAAAGGGCTCATGGTCGGACATTCGCAGAAAAGCTTAACTATCGCTTCCTTGCCTTCCATGATGCCTTCCATAATGCTGTTGACTTCGTCCATTCCTTCTTTGTATTCGATACAGTTGAGATTTCCCATCTGTTTGATGTGTTCGGATTTCACCATGAATCTGGTGTTTGCCTTGTCCCTGGCCTGGTCACCGTATCCGTCGTAGTGAATTGTCTGCCCTGGCCTGGCGAGAGGTTTTTCTTCGCCGGTCTCGATACATTTTTTACGGATGTATTTCGCGTCCTCGTCACTGTCGTTGCATACGTAAACAGAGTCAGGCCGGCATAGTTTGATCCAATGGCCCACGAAATTGAAAAGTTTGTTGTTTTCCAGAGCGGCCAGCTTGCTATAGCTATCGGCGCTCATTTTACTTTTAAGTAATTCTGTGTATTCAGTATCCATATCTAGTTTACCCTCTGAATTATTGCCATGTTCCGGTAAGTGAGTAGGAAATAGTCACCCTAGTTGTGCCTTAACATTATCAGGAAGGCAATAAAAAACTGGTTTTGTCAGGATTGCCTGAGTGTCACGTCGCCGGACAGGAAAGAATGCGTCTCGCCATTCTTGTCCATAAGCGAGAGTTCGCCGCTTGCGCCGATACCAGTACAGAGACCGGATTGTGAGTTGTTTGTGTGATTTACATTTATGTGCCGGCCTTTAAGAAGATCGTAACTGCGCCAGTAGTCGAGAATGAGCGAAGAACCGTGTTCAGCCAGGGAGCACAACGATTGTTCAAGTTCATCCAAAAGGTTGTAAAGAACATCGTTAAGTTCGTGGCTCGTTCCCGTCTCAAGTTTCATGGACGTAGCGGCTGGCCAGAGCCCGCAGGATTTAAAGTCGGCTGATTCCATATTCACATTCAGGCCTATGCCTAGTACAAGCCTGTCTGACGCGCCCTCAAGCAGGATCCCGCTGATCTTCCGGTTGTTGACGATTAAGTCATTCGGCCATTTAAGCATGGCCGCTATGCTTTCACAGAGCAGAAGCCGGTGTACGGCTACAGCGGCGGCCATGCCTGTCATTCCGGAATGCGGCATTTTTTTGTCATCAATGACTACAGAGAACGACAGAGATGTATTCTCGCAAGATAACCAGTTTCTACTGAACCTGCCGCGACCCGCTGTTTGATGCTTCGCCGATACAACCGTGCCATGCCGGAGCGTGGCGATCCTGGACATGCAGTAGCCGTTAGTGGAAGGTAAGCTGGTGAAATCAAGAAAATCGCCCCCCCACAATCCCTTGCGGTTTCTCCCCGCATATTTTGTCGGTCCGGACTTTTTCATTCAACGCCACCGAACTGTATATCAAGCCTGACCAGGGGCAGCAACATTCTGTCCATAGAAAAGCCGCCTTCTGAGCGTATGTCATGCAGGCATCCCTCGAAACGATCTTTGTTATATCTGTGTGCCGCGTCAATTCCTCCATATATGCTACCGGTATACCATGTTATTTCGAAAAAACTCAGAGCAGTGAAAGCGCCCCACTGATCATTGGCGGCGGTATCGGACATGGCGAAAATAAACAATCCGTTCAGAATCAAAGAGCGCAACGCGTTGCCGTATTCCTTGGAATAAGCATATCCAAGCCCGGGTACCAGTCCGAGTATCCCCCCCAACACAGGGCTTTTGTCCTTGCCTCTCCTGTAGGATCGAACAGCGGCAAGGGGCTTTGTTTTTATTTCTGCTGGCAGTTGCCTGATAATTTGTTCGGCTTTCCGGCTGCTGTTTGCGGAAAAATGAGCTTCGGCCAGCCGGAGGCCAGCAAAGTTTTTAAGCTCTACGGCATAATCGGTTGCCGGTTTTTCCGGAATAGATTCAGCCACAGCCTCAAGATAGAAAACTGCTTCCGTGAAGTTGCCCGAATCGATGGCCTGGCGGGCGGAAAGCAGCATGGATTCCTCAAAGAGAGCAGGGGACAAGTGTTCTGCTTTAGCTAGCATGTCCTTTGACTGGCTCGAATGATTGCCGGCAAGCCAGTACTCGTATGCAGCAGCCCAGTAGTATCCCGCCGCATCGTTGTCGTCAGTAGAATACATGCCCATGCGGCGGTATTCTACCGCGGCCAGCAGATGGTCTCCTTCCTCCGCAAGCTCCAGGGCAATCCTGGCTGTATGGGCGCCATTTTGTGCCTGGCTGTCTGACAGGCTGAATATTGCAAGGATTGTTGCTATGGCAAGCAGCCTCATGGCGTTTTCTCACTTTTGGCGCTGGGTAGCCAGAAATCGTGGTCGGAAAGGGGGTCGGCATACTTAATGATGTTTCCACAGACAACCGGCTTTTTTTTCCTCTGAACAACTCCGGGTTCCCGCACGAAACGGTCTGCCTGTATTGGAAAACCTAGCAGGCCGTGTTTTCGGCTTGCCCTCAGAAAGTATTCCGAACAGCTTGGATATAATGAACAGCGCTGCCCCAGCGCTGGACTTATTGCCACCCGATAAAAAGAAACTATAAGCTCACCGATCATTTTTGTTGGCGCCATGCCGGGGGCGGGGGCAGGCATTAAACCTCTCCCGCCCGAACTTGACAAGAACGTTTCGACCTGGATGCGCAGGGAATTCGTTTCCATCTCCCGGCCTGCTTTGCTATCCATGATTGCTTTAATACTACTTGCGCTCTTTGTCGCCAGGGACTTGTTCCGGGTGTGATAGAATGAATCAGACAGGTATTTCAAGGCATCCTGTTCTTTTCCTTCAGCTTTCAGCGCTTCTCCGCATTCGTAGGCTGCTATGGCTTGCTGGCGGCGCGGGAGCTGTTTGTTTGAGGAAAGCTGACCTAAGGAGTTGATTGAGCGTTTTGTATGTCTACCCAACCTGAGATTAGATATGTCGAAAAGCACCCGGGCCTGAGTGTTCGAGGGCGTTTCCGCCAGGATATATCGGCATTCCCTCAGACATAATTCCCAGGATCCCTCGTCAAACAGGGACTCGGCAAGATCCATGCTTCCTGCCTGGCAGATTACTACCGCAAAAAGCGCCACGACCACGGCCGCAGCGCTTTTTGCTATCTTGAAAGTATTTTTTTCAGTTAAACGTGGTGTAATCAATAGTACATTGCGCCGTACTGGCCTACATAATATGCGCGGGTCTTTCCCTGATATCCTTCAACACCGTCCCAGATGGCAAACACTCCTCCAACATAGGGAATCAACCGGCACCATTCCCTCCAATGAATTTCTTTGCCTTCGTTATAGTCCATTGCGGCTCTTATGCCGAAACAGCAGCCCGCTATAAAGCCCATCGGCCCGCCTCTGCCTGGTTCCTGCGCCTGGGCGTTTGTAATGCCTAGCGTTCCCATCACCATCATTACCGCTATCAAACCAATAACCACTTTTTTCATTGCCTCGCTCCTGCTGCTTTTAGTTTACAACTTCCGCTTGCTTCTTATACTTTTACAATTATTTTATCTTATGGCAAGCGTTATTATTGATTTTTTGGGTCGCACTGCAAGCTTTTATGCAGCCTGGGTTGTTTACCGCAGATCAGAATAGGAATCAACAAATTCTACATCAGGCATGAAGTTGTCGGCAATAAACAGATTTTCAGCAACGGGAACGTTCACCTCGAGATTGATAAAATGTATTGTTTCAACCGCCTTTGTCTGTTCATGGTATACGGCGCTTTCATGTAAGCAGGGTATCCATAGATTTTCTTCAACTTTCTTATGCCTGCTATATATGGTCTCCGCTTTCTTGTCTTGCATGTCTTTACCATTGTAGAAAGCGATGCTTTTAATCCGGGATTCTTTGTCGACTGACACCACAACAAAAGCATTTTTTGTTGTATAAGCGTACCTTTCAGGATATTCAGCGGTTGGATCCAGCATTGTCTGCGGCGAATCAGCAAGCCGGTAAAGATGATCCATTGGCGTTCCCGGCGCTTTGCGAAGATTGATGAGCTCGTTTTTATCGAGTTTATCTATGTCCTTTGCGACGCCTTTGGCGTGATTCTGGAAATAACTATATAATTTTTTTCCGTTTGCGATTACCGTTCTGCTATAGGGAGATACGGTTTTTGAGTGGAGAAAACCTCCTTTCTTGTAGAAGACTTTGCTGAGAAAGGTAAGTTTCTGGTTCCCTGATTCGGCGATCCGTCTGACCCTGCATGTCAGGGTTTTGATTCGCGCGTAATTTTCAAGTTTCTGCTTAACCAGATGAGGGCGCTCGGATTCCGCCAATGCCATTGTAAAAGTCGAGCATATCAAAACTGCGATTGACAAATTCCTTTTGCAGGTCTTGGCTGGTGTGTTCATGTTTCAGATACTCCCCGGACGCTTTTTGATTTATCCTGATGACAGCGCTGTCATTTTTTCCGGCAGCCGCGCGCCTACGGATTTTATTCCACTCTTACCCTGACAGCCAGGAAGTATAGCAGCAGGATTGCTGCAAGTAAATACATGAGCCATTTGACTTCCCTGCCTTTGCCGCCGAGGAATTTCACGACTGGATAACTGATGAATCCCAGCGCAAGCCCGTCAGCAATTGAATAGGAGAGGGGA
>CAZIXB010000023.1:0-17884 GCA_964543205.1 uncultured Victivallales bacterium | reverse complement strand
CCGGACAGATTGTGTCAGAGACCGCGGACTTCAACGCTGATTTGATCTATCGGACGCTTGTGGAGGAGAAGTTGGGGAAAGAAGACCGCACGATATACCAGCCCGGCAAACCGGAACTCTACTACCCCGAGGACACCGACTGGAGTCCTTTGCGATTTGATAATTACTATACGCACGATGTCCACGCACACCTGCTGGGTCTGGATCAAGGTCTGTCCCACTCGGCCGCCTCATGGATGCGTATTCGAGCCCGGAAAATACTTGAGATGCAGTCCCGGCGCCCGGATGGGCGAATGTTTGTCGGCAATGAGTTCAGCAAGGGCAAGACCAAGGAGGGGGACGCGTTTGCCCGTTTTGCTTATGCATATCTGCACTTCTGGTTACACGAACAGAATGCGATAAACGAGCAGGGCAACTGGTTGCGGGCTGATACGGGCCATCAGTGAGCATCACTGTCCTGTTTTGAATGTCTGTTGATTTCATAAATCTGTTCCTTGTCTGTTCTGCCGCCGGGTAAGATCAGAACGTCTGCCCGGCTTTCGCATCCGGCAGCCTCGTAGGTTTCGCGATCGACTCCGGGCCAGCGGTATACAATGATATCCTCTTCCCCCGCCGGGTAGATAAGGCGCGCGGCCCACAAACCTTCAGGCATTGGTATCGGAACGATTTCTATGCCCGAATGTGTGCCGATGTCGTAAGGGAAAATGCCATAGGCAAGGCGTAGAGGCAATGTTCCTTGTGTGGATATTATGCCGCAAGGGGCGGGGATATCTTCGCTATTGATTGAAATCCAGCCTTGGACTGGGTTTCTCTGTCCGCACACGATGTCCATGGATATTTCCCCCGCCTGCTTCCAGGTTACAATATCCACGTTTGCTTTCGCCTCGCGGCTGGTTCTCAGGCAGCGGTGTTCCTGATCCGCCGTGACACGGCAAGGACGGAAATGAAAAAGCGCATCAATCCGGTGCCGCCCCTCCCCGCTCATGCCGTCAAAGATGATCCAATAGCGCTTGCGCAAAAAGAGAACGGCTCGGGTATGACAGAAGGATCCTTGAATGTCCCGGTAACCGGAGTCGTATGCCGACTCTACAAAATCGACATCGCCCGCAGAATACCACGTGTTGCGGCCCGCGGAATCCGCGATCCAGTCTTCTTTGCTCTCCTTGTTTTTCCGATCCTGTCCCTGCCCGTCCAGCAGAAGCGTATTGTGCGCCCTGCTGTGTCGGTAATAGTCGGTCCATGACCCCGCCATGTAGCCTGTAATGGCTGAATCCATAATCAACGGTTCGCCGTAGGCGTACATCTCGAAGTGAAGCTTGTCTTCATGATGATGCGCCTTACCGAAGGAAGCGCCATCGAAGAAGAGCCAGCGATCGTCGCGATCCCAGCCGGAACGCATCACGTAATAGCCCGCATGATCGAAAGCGACAGAACCGGTTTCAGGCTTCTTCCCTTCAGCCCCGCCTGTGCCTGCCCAGATCATGTCATCCCGGTTAAACAGTCTGCTGCCGGTCTTGAGCCATTCGATTCCATCGGCTGCGGTAAGACTGTTGCTTCCCGAATCGTTGGGTTTGGCCTGAACCAGATCCGGTCGGCACAGATTCATTGTGTATTCATGCGCCTTCAGCAGCATACGCTCCATACCGTCGGGTACTTTCAGGCCGTTCATGCGGGCAATGCGATACGGATCGCGGAAGCCCGATATGGACATCATGTGATAGCCGCTGGACAATTCATACTGCGCGCCATCGTCGAAAACCTGCTTGTCCAGACAGGGCATCAGCCTGTTCCAGCCTTCGTTTCGCCAGTCATCGGAACGTTTAAATTCGGGGAACAGCATTCCGGTCAGGGCTATAGCTTGCGATTCAACGATCTGCCAGTTACCTTGCGTTGTTACCGATCGTTGCGTCAGATGTTCTGCATGCTCGTAAAAGCTTTTCAGCATCATGATTCGTGTTTCATGGCGGAAGCAATTACTGTTTTGGAGTCCGAAAAATATTTTCAGCCAGACTCCGTATATACGCACCGCTGTGCTCAACGTTTCCCAGGCGGGATCCCCGCCGCCGTTATGGTCAAGCGGCACGGGATTTGCGCGAATCCATGAATTCAGCAAGGCGTCAATTTCCCGGGCATAGGCTTTGTTGCCCGTCGCGAAATAGGCGTCTGTAAGCGGATTTATAAATTTGTTATGCCTGTTCAAAGAGTGCATCCATTCGAGATAGCCGATCGGGTTGGCCCGCCAGTCGATTCTTTCCGGCAACTGTTGTCCCAGAATAAAATGAGAAAGGATTCTGTCCGCCTTGCTCGTATCATGTTCGGGATCTCTGCCCGGAGGGTTGTAGATGTGTTTGGGTTGCTTTCTTTCGGCATAGTAGTTCGCGAGGCATTCGAGGGCTTTGCCGGTTTTTCCTGCTTCAGTTTCCTTTTTAACGTTGTAAAGACCGGGTTGTTCCAGGTCGAGCAGATCAAGCAGCCCGGTGTCCGTAAGTCTTGGGCCTTTGGGTCTTTCCCTCTTCTGAAGGTTGATGCCTCCCAGAAGACAATTGTTCCCTTCGCATGCCGCCACGTTCAGGGTAATTGCCGTAACATCTTTCCAGCCGCGCGGAATGCCGATCTGATGGAAGTTTTCTATTGGCTGGACGATATCGCTCCAGCCGTATTCCGGAAGGCGTTGACTGCTGCCGCGGCTGGAAGCGACCCTGAAGCTGTCGGGCCTCTCAACGCCCTCGGTATGCGTGGACGTCTCCATTGCGATACGGATTGTGATATTCCCGCCTTCAGGGACATAGACCTGGAAAATCAACTGATCTCCCGCGGATAGCTCTTTGTCCCGGACTTCAAGCCTGATGCTATCGCCGTCCTTGACAGGCAATCCGGCGATGTTCGCTCTCCTAGCCGTTTTCCTGCCGGCGGTCACCGCCAAAGCGGACGCGGAAAACAATACCATTTCCATCGTGATTCGATCGGAAACCATATCGGCCCCGGTAAATGCGTGAATATCCATGATGTTCCTTCTTGTAAACACACACTGTAAGCCAAAAGACTTTTGAAAAGAAACACGGAAAATATGCGGGGTAATTCGCTTATTGCATCAGGAATTGTCGGCCGTCGAGTTTAACCCGCATATCTCACAGAATTACTGCTGCGAGCGCGGATAGCGTCACTGCGACGGCACGAATTGACAAAATGCCAGATTGCAGTATGTCTATACGGCTGCTCCGGCGTTTCACCAATTCGCACCCCCGCAGCAGCGTTTTCCACGCTCTCACTACGAAATCCTGTGAGATATGCGGGTTAACCCGCATATCGAAGACACAGGCAGGCTTCAGTGGTGCAGATGCCGCTTGTTCCGACAAAGTGTAACGCTGACGCTGTCAGTCCTGCTTCTTCTCCATGACCAGGTCAATGGTTGTGTTGCCTACATCAACGATCTTGAGAACCAACTGTCCATCAATACTTTCAGTGCGGACCTGATGGTTGCATTTCACGGGAAGGTAGCCTTTCGGAGGGATGATGTGAATCCGGCTGAGACTTGTAATTCGATTAAAATGCAGTCTTCCTTCATCATCCATGTAGTATGACTCCGGATGGTAGTAAGAACTTTCAAGAACATATCTATCCATATCTTTTTCTCTAACGCCTGCGCTTTTCACCGATACTGCGGGACGTCCGCCTGTCTTCATGTACTTGGCAGACAATTCAGCCTTTCCGGCCAGATCGAAAGCGTCATAATCTTCTATTACAGTATCTTTGGCTGATGCGCCGACCATGAAATCCGGCCAGGGGAAAAGCATGGCCAGATTGAAACGCGAAACCTCGTTTTCCGGCAGGTAATAGATCACCAGCGGATGATCCATGGCAAGAACCTCAGCAGTGTCATTCATCAGCGTTCTGTATGCCTCAACAGAAGCGCCCGGGAATTTGAACTCAGCTTCAACGTCGATATCGCGCTTTTCGTCGGAATCGCTTAGTTCATATCCTTCCATTGCCTCGCCTGATCCATTAAACACATTTCCTTCGCTTATAAGCTCAGCGTCCCTGGCAACCTTGATTCCGATCTTGTTGTCAATAAACAGGTTGGTTGCCACCGTAGGCACATGCTTGGGATATACCATTACGCCAATCTGATTGTTCCGCATAAGATTATCGCGTATCAAAGGATTGGCGTTGAGTGAAACAATGCCGCAAATGCCGCTTGTGTCTTCAATAATATTGTTGGCTATCAAGCCCGATCCGCCGAGTATGGCAATTCCGTGGATGCTGCTGCCTGTAATCCTGCACTCGAACACTCCCACAAATTGACCCTTGGACCAGATTCCGTTTTTACCATTCCTGATGGCGCATCCGATTATCGCGCTGTTTTTTGCGGCAGTTACGACCCTGTCTTTTCCAGTACCGTCAATGATAGTCCGGTCAGATCCCTCTCCGACAAGTGTGACGCCTTCCTTGAGCTCAATAGTTCCCTGAAAAACGCCTGCCGGAACAGAAACAACATCGCCAGCGGCGGCAGAGTCAATCATCTCCTGTATAACTGCAGTATTTTTTTGTTGGGCGTTCGCCCATGAACCCAGGCAAAGCAAAGAAATTGTAACCACACACACTCGGCACGTCAGTTTCATAAGAACCTCCCAGCTTAAAACTTCGTTTGTTCCCGAATTCTAATATTAAAAAATTGTGAATGTCAAGGGTTGGTTGCTGGATGCTGGTTTCTGGATGCTGGTTGCTGGTTGCTGGATGCTGGGGGCTGGATGCTGGATGCTGGGGGCTGGATGCTGGTTGGGAGTAGAAACTGATTCCAATCTATTGGAGGGGCTGCCCGCATATCTCACAGGATTTCGTAGCGAGAGAGCAAAAGCGCTGCTGCGGTGTTTTGCCAATTCGTGCCCTCGCAGTGGCGCTATCCGCGCTAGCAGCAGGAATTTTGTGAGATATGCGGGTTAGGTATAACCCCGCCATATTGAAGAATTTAAAGAGGAACCACAATATCTTGTGCTTAAAAGCTTGACAGGCTGTGCCAGTAGTACTAAGAATTCAAGTTGTTTCAAGAATCAAATTTAGCTAGGAGCATCCCATGTCCAAGACAACCAACCCTGATTTCGGCCGCACTTTGAACTATGGACTTGATGGCTTTCAAAAAAGGTCCGGGCTCATTGTTCCTTTCCGTAAAGAAAAAATAGAGAAGGCCGTTCAACGGGCGGTTGACACAGTTTCAAAAACACTTGAAGCTCCGCTCAGCGAAGATATCGCCAAGCGCACGGCAAACCGGGTGGTAGATCAGCTTAATCGACCCGGAAGCGAATACTACGTGTATCCTGATCCTGAAGGCAGAAGGGTTCCACGAATTGAAGACGTCCAGGACCTGGTTGAAATTCTCCTTGCCGAAAGCGGAGAGACAATGGTTGTGGCAACTTATAAGCGTTACCGCAAGAAACGAGAGCTGGCCAGGAAACGCATTCGCGTAAGGGGACAAGCCGAACGCCGCGGAGTGGACGTGACCGATGCAACGCTTCTTCTTGTTGAATCTTCTTCGGAAAACATGACGCTACCCTGGGATCGCAGGCGGATTATCAAGCAGATAATGGAACGCACGGAACTTTCCCCGGAAATCGCTACAAGCGTGGCAAAATCCGTTGAGAACTGGGTCATCACCAACAACATGAAAACAGTCAACACCACGTTGGTGCGAGAGCTTGTGAACAACGAACTTGCCGAAAGAGGCTATCAACGGCAGCTTCGCGACCTGTCATTATACGGGGCTCCAAAGGATTTTGTGGACAAACTGATGTTCAGCAAATCAACTGAAAACAGCAATATCGTCAACAACAACCCGGAAGCGGTTAACCTTGGGGTGGCTGAATTGATTCTGAAGCAATGGGCGTTGGACACGATATTTTCCGCTGATGTAAAGAGGGCTCACCATACAGGCGCAATTCATCTGCATGACCTTGGCTATCCGCACAGGGTATACTGTTCGTCCCACTCTGTTGAATACATCAAAAAATACGGTCTTCAGGGTCTGATTAATTTGAATACCGAATCGAGGCCGGCGCGTTCAGCGTCAGTTCTTACCGGGCACCTGAACACTTTTCTGGCGTCAATGCAGGCCAACTACGCCGGCGCGCTCGGGCTGGCACATATCAATATCATGTACGCCCCGCTGCTCGAAAACAAGGAATGGAAGGATTATAAGCAGATTGCCCAGGAACTTGTATACAACGGGGCGCAGAACGCCTTCTCGCGGGGCGGCCAGACCCTGTTTCTTGACTTTAATATTCATGCCGGTGTTCCCGGGTATCTCAAAAATGTGCCGGCAATCGGCCCCGGCGGAAAGTACATGCTTCGCAAGCAGGACGGAACAAAGGTTTCTCTTGAGGAAGTCAACCGGATCGAAGTTGATTCCTCGGGTTATCCGCTCATGGACCTCTACCTCAATGAAGGAACAGTAAGAAGGTTGGTTATGCGCGAAACAGTTGGAAAAGAAGGGAACATAGAGCGCGACGCTGAGATAGAAGACGGGTTGAAGGAATCCGGTGAGTCGATAGTGACTTACGGCGACTATGCTCGCGAGACACAGCTTTTCTGCAAGGCTCTTCTTGAGGTGTGGGAAGAGGGGGACTGTCACGGGCGGGTTTTCGAGTTTCCCAAATGCGATTTTCATCTTAGCCGGGAGACCTTTGAGGATCCCGAACAGCACAAGCTTTTCATACAGGCCTGCAAGCTCGCGGGCACAAACGGTTCGACGTACTTCGTATTCGATCGCGACGAGGTTACCCTTTCGGCATGTTGCAGGCTGAGAACCACGGTCGAAAGCGACAGGATGTTGAAACACCCTGAATGCATGAGGTTCTGCGGATTCCAGAACGTCACTGTCAACGTTCCGCAGGCGGCATATCGCGCAGCGCGAACCGGCAGCCGGGACATACTGGGTTCTTTTCTGGACGAAGTAGACAAAACCATGGAACTGGTTGCCACTGCTCACATTGAAAAGAAAAACAGAATAGCCGAAATGATGTCCGAACCAGGCAAACCGCTCTGGCAGATAGGCCGCACTTCCTGCGATGGCAAGCCTTATGTCGATCTTGATACATGCACATACATTATAGGTTTGATCGGCCTGAACGACGCAGTTAATTTTCTTATAGGACGGCAGCTCCATGAAAGCAAAGAAGCTGCGCAGCTTGGGCTGAGAATCGTGGCGCACATGTATATGAAGACCAAACAGCTCGCAAGAAAATACGGCATGAAATTCACGCTCGAAGAGTCGCCAGCAGAAAGCGCCGCCCGGCGACTGGCGAAAACCGACCTGGTCTACTTCAAGAAAGAGGCCGGCGACATAGTGAAGGGCGGGAATGAAGATATTGCTTACTATACCAATTCAATACACCTTGCTCCTGATGCTGACACGCCGCTGGTCGGACGCATCCGGGAACAGGCAAAATACCACAGCCTGATAGAATCCGGCGCAATTACCCACGCTTTTGTGGGAGAAGAGAAACCTTCGGCGCAGTCCATTGCGAAAGTCATCAAGGAAGTGTTTTTCCGCACGCAATCGGCGCAGCTCACGATTTCTCCCGAATTCACATACTGCAACAACTGTTATCACCAGATGCGGGGCCTGCTTGAAAAATGCGCCCGTTGCGGGTCTCAGGACGTCTTCGGCGAAACCAGGGTAGTAGGATATTTCAGCAAGATAGAAAACTGGAATAAATCAAAAAGATACGGAGAACTCAAAGACCGCCACAAGGGTCGTTACACCCTGGCAACCGCCAGAGGCAAACAGGTCAAACAGCAGGCCGCTGCCTATTCAGGAGATTAGAAATGGAGAAAAAATACAAAGTCAGGGTATTTGGAAAGAGTGGCTGCGAGAAATGCGCGGTGCTCAATTCTCGGTTAGACAAGGTTCTTAGCCGGGAGCAATGGCAGGATTTTGAAAAAGAATACATTGATCTTGAGACCGAAGAAGGCCTTGTAGGTCTGTGCAACGCCGAGTGTATCAATCCTCAGCAGATACCAGCGTTCATGATCGCGGAAATAGATCCCGAATCCGGTTGCTATGAGCCGGTGCAGCGAAAGAACCCCGGAGAAACCGATGACATTTGCGGAAACTCGCGCCTGTATCAATATGTCGGGTTGCAGACAGACTATGGCGCTGAAGGAAGAGGCGTTATATCTCCTAAAATGATCACGCATGTAATGAGCGAAGCAATATCATGATTCGTTCCGGCAGGAGTCCGGTCTATGGCCATCTTACCGGACCTTCAATGGTGGATTACCCCGGCCGACTTGCCGCTGTGTTTTTTCTTAGCGGCTGCAATTTCCGCTGTGGTTTCTGTCATAACCTTCAACTGATGGATCTTCAGGGCAGCCGGCTGAGTTGGGCCGGGCTTGACCGGGCTTGTTTAGCCTTCTGCGAGAACTGGGTTGATGCTGCTGTGATCAGCGGCGGAGAACCGACGCTGTGCAAAGAACTCCCGGACCTGATTTCCTTTTTCCGTAATCACGGCTGGCGAGTCAAGCTTGATACAAACGGCTCAAGGCCGGATATGCTCAAGAAGATCATCGGCGAAATTGACTACGTGGCTATGGATATTAAGACGAGCCTTGAACACTATCCTGAAGTTACCGGTTGCTCCGACACTGCCGGCATATCAGAATCTATTGAGCTGATTATGAACGCTCCTGTAGACTACGAGTTCCGGACAACAGTGATTGAATCCATCCATCCGGTTGAAACAATCAAGGAGGCTGCATCCCTGATACAAGGAGCCCGGCGCTATGTGTTGCAACCATTTGTTCCACAACCGGGTCTTCCCGATCCCTCAATGGAAAGCCTGCCGCGCACCTCTCCGGACTATATGCAAAAACTTGCGGACACAATCGCCGGACAGGTTGAGGAAGCGCTTATCCGCGGGGAATAACTATGGAATCAGTGTGTGATATAGAGATTCCGTTGAAAAACCCAGATGGTGGGGCATCTGCCCTATTTGTCTTTTCTTAATCTTAATCCTAATCGTAATCGTAATCGATTGTTCAGCCCAAAACCGATTACGATTACGAACTGGGATGGGGCATGTGCCCTACACCCATTTTAAAAACAGGGTTTTTTCGACGGAATCGATATAGAATGATATGAGGTTGCGCTGTCCGGTGAGGAGACAATCACCGCTTGTCCAGCATTGCGCGCAGAGCGCGTATGTGCTCAGGCGTGGTTCCGCAACATCCTCCGATTATCCTGGCCCCTGCCTCCAGAACCGGCACGGCGTTTTCCGCCATTTCTCCGGGCGTTTCCGGGAAAACATCCACACCGTCTTTGTTTACGGGTATGCCGGCATTGGCATGAACAAGTATAGGCGTTTGACCGGCTGCCGGCGACATATCGCCTACAATATGAGCCATTCGTTCCATGCCGTTTCCGCAGTTTGTTCCCACTATATCGGCGCCGGAACGCAACATCTCCTCCGCCATTTGCCGCGGCGAGACACCCATCATGGTCCTGTAATCACCTCGCACGGTCTGTTCAAAAGTGAAAGTGACTATTATTTCAAGTTTCGTATTTTCCTTTGCCGCCCGGACAGCGAGGCGGGCCTCTTCAAGATCAGCCATGGTCTCAATACAACACGCGTCAGCGCCGCCTTTTTCAAGAGCAACAACCTGATCCTTAAATGCATTGTAAACCTCTTCATTAGTAACTTCGCCCATCATCACAATCTTTCCGGTAGGCCCCACTGAAGCTATTACGAAGTGATCGGGGCCTGCTGCTTCTCTGGATATTGAAGCTGCCGCTTCGTTGATTTCAGCAACAAGGTCAGCGGCTTCGAAATGCTTTAACTTGAAACGAGTCGCGCCGAAACTGTTGGTTTGAATCATATCCGAGCCGGCGTCAATATAGGAACGGGCAACCTCAAGTGTTTCTTTTCTGCGGTTCAGGCACCATAATTCCGGGCACTCTCCTATCTTGAGCCCCCGGCTCTGCAAGGACGTTCCCCATGCCCCGTCTGAAAGAAGAACCTGTTTGCGCGCTCGTTCAGCAATGCTCATACTATACTCCTTACTCCTTAACCTGTTTGGCTTTCCCGGCCAGTTGCATTATATCGTCGAAGACCGTGGGCGCTTTTTTATGAAGCGCTTGCAGCATCATGGTTGCAGCCGTGCGGATTTCCCACTGTGCATGAGGACTGCAACGCAACTTGAATATATGCCTGAATTCGCGGAAGTTTGCTGAAACAACAAGTTCCGTGGCGCAGGCATTGGGCAGCACGAACCTTGCATCCTCGTTTTTCAGTCCGCGATCCTTCCACTTCGTGTACATAGCGCCGATTTTTTCCATGTCTTTTATAAAATCCGCTTCGTCTTTTTTCTTAATCGCGGGCGGAATCACATATTCAAAGTCCCCTTCCGCAACGTATCGCTGGCTCTTCTGGGAAACCGACATGAGCCTGTGCCGCACCAGTTGATGCGTCATGGCTCGCGAGCAGCCCCAAATGCGAAAGGTGGCATATGCGTGCTCCAGGGGAGATTCGTGGCCCATCTGGATGAGCCTCAAGAGCAGTCTATTGTTTTTGTTCCCTGTTCCCGAGCTTTGGTAACACGTTCGTGCCGCCGCTTCAATGACCTCCTCGGGATTCGGGGTTATCGCGACAAGTTCTACTTCCACTTCTTTCTAATCTCCTTTCTCTGTCTCAGGATTCTGTCTGGCGCTTACAAAAAGGACCGAGCAATAGCCCACTACCGATTTGCTGCCGCGTTCCGGGCTGTCGCCCGAGGTGGCATATTGCAAAAATTGTGTCCTGTCTGCCCCTTTTTTTCGGGCCACGCGCATTGCGGCGCAAACCCCGCCTCGCGCGCACATGGCCGTTTGCAATCCGGGGTATGGTTTTCTTTCCTGTTTACTCAGGTGCAATAGAAGCTTTTCCACATCAAGCGACTCCATTGCCTTGATTGTGGATTTATCAACAACTGAAGCCGTTTTATGCGGCGGGTAATGGGAAAGATCCGTGCTTGCAAGCGTCAGCGTATTCCTGTTGACGGAAACTTTCATGATTGCATCGGCTAGTGTTTCGATGTTTTCTTTTGACGGAGTTCCGAAAAGTACCGGCACAATTTTGAAATCCTTCTTCAGCTCCTGGAGAAAGGGAAGCTGAACTTCGATTGTGTGATCCCTGGCGTAGGCAGAAGCGCTGAAGACAATATCTTTATGAGCATTAACGAGTCTTTGCGCCATGTTGGTGTCTACAGGCGCTTTTCCAAGCGGGGTCTCAAAATAATCGTGTGGAGCTATCAGCGCCGCAACGTTTTGAAACGTATCATGGCCTATGATTATGATAGTGTCAAAGTCGGCCTTCGCCAGCATTTTATGCGTGTGGGCCGCAACGCTTCCTGAATACACATACCCTGCGTGAGGGGCCACTGCCCCGCATATTTTTCCCTCGGACTCATGAGACACGCCTGAGGTCATTTTACGGATGTATTCGCGCAGCTTTTCTTTGTTTTCGGGATAGAAGGAACCTGCAAAGCGTGCGGCGCGAATATTAGTTTGGTCTGTTTCGGCAGAAGCTTTTCCTTCTTTCCCGAACGCAACACAGGGCCAAGAAAACGCGGCCACACAAAGGGCCATGATTCCCGTCAAAAAGTTGATTTTACGGTTATACTTCATAGTTGTATAAGTCCGGGTTTCACGCTACAGAACCTTAGTCCCACCCGGGAAGCGTTTTCAACAGGAAGTTCAGTCCTGTACCTACAATCAGTGTAACACTGATCATAACAAGGGCAGATTTTATCATGCCTGTAATTCCCAGTTCTTTAACCATCACGGCAAAAGTAGCCACACAGGGGAAATACATCGCCAGAACCACGCTGGCTACAACAACCTGTCTCGCGTTCAGTCCCAGCGGAGCAAGCATGCCAACGGCAACGTCTTTTCGCAAGAACCCTATAACCAAGCCTCCTACCGCTTCTCCGGGAAGTCCGAAAAGCCCGGAAACAAACGGCTGGAAGAACCTGGCCACAAAGGCAATGATGCCGGTAGCATACATGATATTAACTATCAGAACCCCGAACAAAACCCATGGAACTGCTTCGCGTATAAACCAGACTATACGCATCATGACTTTTTTCCCGATGCCCTTCCAGTAAGGAATGCGGTAAGGAGGCACGTCCATAAGAATTTCCGGGCTTTCTCCGCCGATCAAGCGGTTCATCAACAACCCCAGAACCACCCACACAAAGAGAAGGGTCAGGAAGATGGGCAAAAAGGCCTTTGCTCCAAATTCCCCGGCAAGTCCGGCAATCATGGCAATCTGCGCCATGCATGGAACGCTTATAGCCATGAGGGTAGCTGAAATAAACCGTTCTCTCTTATTTTCCATTATCCGGCTGGACAACACTCCGGGGACGTTGCAGCCAAGGCCCAGAAGCATGGGGATGATTCCCATGCCGTGCAAGCCCACACGGTGCATTATAGTGTCGGTAAGAACCGCAAGTCTCGGCAGGTAGCCGGAATCCTCGAGAAAGGAAAGAACCAGGTAGAAAGAAAAGACATAAGGCAATACGGCTGCAAATGGAACATAAAGGCCTGTTGACAGCAATCCCATGGATTCGGTGAAATGCAGTTCGCCCTCCTGGAGTTTGCCTATAAGTATGTCATGCGCAAAACCTGTGCCGCCAAACAGCCTGGATAATTGCATCAACGCAGGTTTCCAGGCATTTTCGAAGATCGGATCGAATACAAACGATATCAGCCCTTCTCCTATGAAGCGGATTACCTCGAAAACTGCGGCAAGCACAAGAAGCGCAATCAATATTCCGCTGATCGGCTTTACTGACGCCTCGCCAAGCCTGTCAAGAAACGTATGATGTCTGTGGGTCAGCTTCTGAACCTTCTTTATAATTTCGCCAATCCGCTGCCATCGCTGTGCTTCGTCATAATCATATTTGGCGGGGCTTGCCTCCGGCATTCTCTCAACCAGCGTCTTGGCGCCCATCCCGGTTATCGCCACAGTGGGAACGCAAGGCACTCCAAGCATTGATTCCAGGCCTTTCGCGTCTATATGCACACCGGTGTGCTCAGTCTCGTCCCAGAAGTTCAGGGCCACGATGGTTCTTTTTCTTTTTTTCAGGATCTGCAGAGTCAGGTTAAGACTTCGCTCAAGGTTCGTGGCATCCATAACCACTACAACTATGTCTTCTTCAGAAAGCTCATTGAGCATTTTGACGGCCACATCCTCGGCAGGAGAAGTGGCTTCAAGAGAATAAGTCCCGGGAACATCTATTACTTCGGCTTTTTCTTCGCCTATAAGCATGCGCCCGCGGGTAAATTCAACAGTTGTTCCCGGGTAGTTGGAAGATAAGACGTTAGCGCCGGTAAGGCGGTTAAAAACCACGCTTTTTCCAACATTGGGGTTGCCCATTAGAAGAACTTTCATCCTTCGTTGTTTCCTCCGCTCTCAACCATAATCCTGTGCGCCATCCCATGGCCCAGCGCAACCTGGGAGTTCCCGATGCGAACGGTCACAGGTCCCCTGAAAAAAGAGCTGTTGACAATTCTCAATTCGACCCCAGGCCGTATTCCTATTGCTTCCAACCTGCCCAGAAGTCCGAACCCGCCGTCAATTTCCTTTACTTGACCGGCCTCTCTTCTTTTCATTTCTGTAAGCTTAACAATCCTGCTCACTCCTCAGCCCCCTGTTCCTGTGTCTGCTCCAACTTTTTCTCAAAATCGACCAGAAATTTATCCAGTTGCTTCCTTTTGCTCACAATCCTTCCGCCGTTCCTGACAAATTCGGCAAAGCGAGTCAGCCAGTCCCTCCCGGCTCTCGGGCACTCTTCAATAAAACGGGCAAAATAAGTCAGCCTGTCGAGCACCTGTCCATCCATAACATGTTCCATCCTGCAAGCATTTTCTTCCGCAAGCTTATTGTCAATTAGAAGGACTTCGGTGAGGAAGTTGCGTATAACATTATGATGCCGTGTAACTTCTCTTGCTATTCTTCGTCCGCTCGGAGTCAGTTTTGCTATCTCGTAAGGCGAATACTTCACCAGTCCCTTGTCCGCCAGGTTGTGCAACGCAGCGGTAACAGTAGACTTGTGAACCGAGAGGTTTTCCGCTATATCCCTAACCCGAGCAGGCCTTTTTCCCGTCTCGAATTCCAGTATGACTTCCAGATAATCTTCCAGTTTTTCTGACAATGCCTCATTCATATTTTTAATTTTCGCATATAAATGTTTGATGTGTCCAACTTTATTTTGTTTTGCAAACAATTCCGGGGCGCATTCTTCGTCTTGAATTCGGGCAACATCCATGCGCTTGCCGCGGGTGGGTCCCACATGTGCTTGACAATCAATGCGCTCCATTCTAATTTCCGACTGTGTAACGCAATCTGTCCGCTTGTTGCAGAATGACGTGTGCAGCCGGGATTTTATTGAAAGGATTTATGCTATGGCTTTCGGAGAAGGAAAAATATGGTATGACGGAAAGACAGTCGACTGGAAGGACGCAACTTGCCACATAATGAGCCACGTTGTGCATTACGGTTCTTCAGTGTTCGAAGGAATGCGATGCTATGAAACTGAAAAAGGGGCTGGAATTTTTCGGTTGGGTGAACATATGTCGCGACTTTATGATTCGGCAAAAATTTATCGCATACCAATTCCTTATTCGCAGGAGCAATTCGAAAAAGCTGTTATCGAAACAATAAAGATCAACAATCTGAAGTCCTGTTACATACGCCCGGTCGTGTTTCGCGGGGTGGGGAGCATTGGGCTTAATCCGATGGATTGTGCCACGCATTGTGCGGTAGCTGCCTGGACATGGGGCAAATATCTTGGGGAAGACGCTATGGAAAAAGGCGTGTCGGTCAGGGTGGCTTCATGGAACCGTGCCGCCCCAAACACGTTTCCGGCAATGGCAAAGGCGGGAGGAAACTATCTTAATTCCCAGCTCATAAAGCTGGAAGCTGTTCTTGATGGTTATGCTGAAGGCATAGCTCTTGACAGTTTCGGATTCATCTCGGAAGGCGCAGGCGAGAACATCTTTCTGGTTCGAAACGGAATAATTCACACTCCTCCGTCAAGCTGCGCAATCCTGCCTGGAATTACGAGGGACTGCATCTTTACAATTGCCGAAGACCTGGGATACCGGGTGGAAGAGCATGCGCTGCCCCGGGAATCCCTGTACATAGCCGACGAAGTTTTCTTTACGGGAACAGCCGCCGAAGTTGCGCCGGTTACAAAAATCGACAATATTGAAATAGGAAACGGCAAGCGGGGGCCAATCACGGAAAAGATCCAGTCAGAGTTCTACAACATTGTTGAAGGCAGTATTCCCGACCGGCATGGCTGGTTAACTTATATTTGAATCCAGATGGCTGTCCGCCGGGGAGGAGTAAGTTCGCTGAAGAAGACACTTAAAATCAAGAAAATTTACCAGGAAGCAGTGACGCCGCATTATGCGCATCCCGGAGATGCCGGGTTGGATTTGTTCGCATCTGAAGACGCTTTTATACCGTCGGGCGAATATAGACGCGTTGGCACGGGAGTGTGCCTCGAATTGCCTGAAGGAACAGAAGGCCAGGTCAGGCCGAGGAGCGGATTGGCCTTCAAGCACGGGGTGACAGTACTTAACAGTCCTGGGACCGTGGATGAAGGATATCGGGGCGAAGTTGCTGTTATACTTATTAATCATGGGAAAGAGGATTTTGTTGTATCCAGAGGGATGAAAATCGCCCAGATGCTTATTAAGAATGTCGAAACCGTCAATGTTAATGAAGTCGACAGCCTTTCGGAAACAAGCAGAGGAGACGGCGGCTTTGGTTCCACCGGCTGAGTCGGCTTGGCGGCAAACCGCGCCAGCTTTGTAGCGAAGCTATTTTGGCTGCGCAGGGGCGGATTATTGATTCCGTCGAAAAACACCTGTTTTTAAAATGGATGCGGGGCAAATGCCCCGCCGCAGTTCGTAATCGTAATCGGTTTTGGGCTGAAAGTCGATTACGATTACGATTACGATTACGATTAGGATTACGATTAGGAAAATACAAATAGGGCAGACGTTCCACCAGTTGGGTTTTTCAACTTTTTAAAGATACATTGCAGGAGCTTTCTTCTGCCGGTCAGTAGATATGTCGAAACCAGCATATTTTCAGAAGAGGAAAAAATGAACTCCAATCCATGGGGCAAGGTTCTATTTGGAAGCGAACAGGTTATGGCCAGATCTTATCAGAAATGGTCAGCCCAGGCAGTGGATCAGGAATTCAGCCATTCAGCGGAGCCTGAACCTGAAAAACAGACGTCAATTGCCGCCGCGAAAAGCATAGCTGGTCCCGGCACATTTTTTGGAAAAGCCAGGCGCACGCTTACTTTTCTTCCTTCAACCAAGCCGGGCTGGCGCTTTGACAGGTCTGACCTGCCCGAGTCAATGCCGATTCCTGTTTCGATAAACAATGTATGGACTACTGCTAGGAATATAGTTCTGTCCAGCGGTTCGCCGCACAATTATATGCGCATGGTCGAACATATTGTTGCGCTTAAAGTCGGTCTTAGGATTGACAACGCGGTGGTGCGGATGGATTCCGGCGACCCGCCGCTGTTTGACAGGAGTAGCCTGGATCTTGTTGAAACAGCGCAGGCGGCGGGCATACAGGAAACAGACATGGATGCCCGTTATGTAACCGTAAGGCAACCGGTTTCGGTCGTGGGGCCGAGAGGGAGTTTCCTTTCCTTCCTGCCCGCGGAAAAGGGGGTTTCATCTCTGTATATTGATTGCGCAATAGATTTCAGATCTGCTATTGGAAAACAGCGGATCCGGTTCCCGGTTTGTCCGAAACACTTCAAATACGGTTCTTTTGCGCGAACCAATGCGCCCCTTCTTACTATGTTGTACTGCAAGACAGTGGGCAAAATTTTTGCCGATATACGCAACCTTGGCTATACAACAAAGAACATACTTATTGCCGGGCCAAACCGTTACCTGAATACTCCGCGCCTTTACCACGGGAACAAATCTCTAGAGGCAGCCTGGCACAGGGCGGTTCTCGATTTGCTTGCGGCAATAGCCCTTATCGACAAGGGAAGATTGGCTGGCACGGTTATATCCTACAAAGCGGGCCACACGCTTGATGTCAATATGATCAAAGAACTGTACAGACAGGATCTTCTTGTCTCGCTTTGACTTCTTATGGAATACAAGGTCACAAGAATCCAAAAGCCGCCCGCCGATAACCCGGACTGGACAAAGGCGCCATGGAGTAAAATCAAGCCTTTAAAGCTTGAAAACACCCTGGGCTCGGTTCCGGTTCATTTTCCCGAAACGGAAGCCAAAATCGCGCACGACAACAGTTCTCTGTATGTAATATTCCGCGTCAAGGACCGTTACGTGCTGGCAACCCAGACAGTTGACCAGGAAGCTGTCTGTCAGGACAGTTGTGTTGAGCTTTTTTTTACCCCAGGTCCGGACCCTTCAATGGGGTACTTCAATATTGAAGCAAATTGCGCCGGGACAAAGCTTGCAAGATTCCAGACGGCTCCCGGAAAAGACAAAATGCTCCTTGCTCCTGAACACCTGAAGCTGATCAAAACTTCAGCTTCCATCTCCGGGCCGGTGAAAGAAGAAATGCCCGGCGCCGTTACCTGGAGCCTCCAGCACAGGATTTCCTGTTCAGCTCTTGAGCCGTATTTCAAAATCTCAAAGCCGCTGACAGGTCAAATATGGCGGGCAAACCTGTACAAGTGCGCTGACAGATCATCTCATCCTCACTGGTTATGCTGGTCGCCCATAACAACAGAGGGTTTCACCTACCATGTCCCGCGTTGCTTCGGAACACTTGTAATGGAGTAAGCTAACCCGCATATCTCACAAAATTCCTGCTGCGAGCGCGGATAACCCCACTGTGAG